>JAJRST010000406.1 GCA_024278645.1 bacterium
ACCGGCATGATCTTTATCGCGCCCGCCTCTGAAAAGCCGACCACGGTGAGAAAAGGTATCCAACCGCTCTTGACGCCAAGGGCAAATATTCCGTGCCCGAGAAATGTACCGAAAACACCGATCCGCAAAATCCATTGTACCATATTCGTTTCCCTTTCTTCTGTGCAAAAACCTCGCTGCTGTTTTCTGTCATCCGTTTTTACCAGGTACAAGAATAACCCTTTTTGCTGCGAGAATATTTCCGTTTAACGCCGTTGCATTTCCATTCTCCCGGCATGTTGATCAATTTACCGAAAACAATTCGTGAAATTAGCGTCATTCCTGTTTTTTCTCACCGCAACAACACCATCTTTTTCGTCTCCGAGAAAACCGCTCCCACGCGCAGGCGATAAAGGTAAACACCGCTCGGCGCCGCTGTGCCGGTTTTGTCCCGGCCATCCCAGACCATTGAATGATATCCCGCAGGCAAGTCCTTTGTCATCGCGGCGACGAACCGGCCATCGGCGCTGAAAACCGTCGCCTGCACCACCGCGGCCCGCGCAAGCCGAAAGCGGATGCTCGTCGATGCGTTGAACGGGTTGGGGTAATTCTGCGGCAGTGCAAAAGCGGCAGGCGTTTGATCCCCATGTCTGCCGGGCGCGTGCGTTTCCAGGCGGCTTTCTATCGCGCCCATGTCGGGCGCCGCGCCGTTAAAGTCGTCGTTGAAATTTGGCAACAGGATGCCGGCATCGTGTCCCGGCGAACCGGGCGAGAGGGCGTACGGCCCGGCCGGGTCCCGCGGGTTGTAAACGATCTGCTCATTCGAGTCCAAATGTATGCCGTGCTGTTGGTATCGCACCTCCGGGCAGCTCTCCTTGATGCGGCCGGTGTAGAGATCGTAATCAAAATCATTGCGGCCGCATTGCTCCGGCGTTTCCGGGTTGTCGCGAAAGGTATAGCTGTCGAGCCGGTAGTTGGTGAAAATATTATTGCGCGAGACGACGTTGTAGAGGGCGCGGCCTTCGGCGACCAGGGCGCCCTCGCAGCCGAGGGGATATTGCCGTCCGTTTTCCTGCTCCGGCTGCACGATGGTGTTGTGATAGACAAAGGTGCGTCCGTCGCCGTACCAGACGCCGTCCTGCCAGGCGCCGCCGGCCTTGATGAAGGAACCGCGGCCATAGTCGTCGGAATTTTCAACATTGCCAAGCTTGCGATTGCGCAAGGTAATATTTCGCCAGATATAAAACGGGCCGACTGCCGTGGCAATGGCGCCGATGGGATGATAGACGCGGTCGAAGCGGTTGCCCCAGATGCGCACGTTCTCGTTGGCGCCCTCGGCTTCGATGGCATCGTCCCAGCAGCGTTCGAAAACGTTGCCGTAAATGTCCGAATCCTTGTTGGGGAATCCCCGGACGCTGATGTTGCTGCCGGCGCCGAGGATGTCGCAAAAATAGTGGTCGTCGTCCGTATAAAACCTGTTGTAGCGAATGACGTGATTGCCCTTTGTATCGTAAAGAACAATGCCGTACGGCCCCTGCGGATGATAGGGATCGCCGCCGGGATTGGGTCGCGGCTCGCCCCAACTGTTGGCGTCGCCAAAGGGGTGGTGAATGTCATTTCGCTGAATGACGAGCCGCTCGATGTCGTTGGAGCGAAACGCAGCGCTGACGGCGGCGTTGAGGTTGACGCCGTAGCCGGTGGAATCGACGTCGCCCCAAGCGCTGATATCGCAATCCTCGATGACGATATCGTGGCAATGATCCGAGATTCGAACGGCGTGCCTGGCGGCGTTTCGCAGCACAAGCCCGCGGACGATGACATGGTGCGTATTTTCGGCGATGAGCACGCAGAACGGTTGGCTTCGCTGCACATCGATGATCGCGCCCTGGTCTTCGGGGGCGGTGTATAAAACATAGCCAAACTCGTCCCCTGATTCGTCAATTATCAGCGTTTGCGAACTCGCCCGCGGCAGCGTCACGGTTTTGGCAATCGGAAAGCGGTCGCTCCAGGTGGCGGCCCTGGCGACGACCTCGGTGCGAAAATCATCATCGAGCATTAGCCGCACTTTGTATTCCGTTCCCGGTTTGAGATTGACGATGCTGCCGCGATATTCTCCGGGGCGGCCGTCGAGTGCGCGGCCGTCAAACCACAGGTCTTGCGCCTCCTGCCAGGCGTCCGAATTCATTTCACGGTAATTCACACCGCATTTAACATCCGCCGATCCTTGCAGCGGACTCCAATAAACGCCCAGGGAGTGAAATGTGGCGACAAAGCGCGGCGGTTCCTGCGCCGCTGCCGGCGATAAAGTCGATATAACGATTATCGTCGAAACCGTGACAAAATTTTTCAAACTGTTCACCGTTGCATTCCCCGTCCTGTTGGATCAAAGCGTCCTGAACCTGCTCTTATCACGGTCGCTCCGGCCTGACAACCGTGCTAGTCGAAATGAAAACGGAATTTCATCATTGATAAAAACGTTAAACTCTTCCAAGCTTGTAAGGAATTTAAAAATGGGACGACTATAATGAAAATAATTTATAACAAAAGGAGAAAATATCATGCGATTTAAATCATTGCTCATTGCCGTTGTTGCGGCATTCGTGTTGTTCGGGTTAAGCGTCAATTCCCAGGCCTGGGAGTTGGACAAAGCGCATAGCTCGGTCGGCTTTACCGTAAAGCACATGGTCGTGGCCAAGGTGAACGGCAATTTCCGCGAGTTTGACGGAACGTTTTCTTTTGACGACAAAGACATCACTAAAACGAAAATTTCCGGCGTCGTCAAAGTGGCAAGCGTGTTCACCGACAATGAAAAACGCGACAATCATTTGAAAAGCGCCGACTTTTTCGACGCCGAAGCCTACCCGGAAATAAAGTTCGAGAGCAAAAGAGTGGTACAAAAGGACAACGGTTATGTGATGATCGGCGACCTGACCATTCGCGATGTGACCAAGGAAATTGAAATCCCCTTCGAGGTGAGCGGCCCGATCCAGGATCCCTGGGGTGCATCGCGCATCGGCGTTGAAGGCCGTGCAAAAATCAACCGTCAGAACTTTGGCGTCACATGGAATAAAACCATGGACAACGGCGGCGTTATCGTCAGCAACGAGGTGGTTTTGAACTTGAATGCCGAGTTTATCAAAAAATAGACAATCTGCGACGTCGCCGCGAACTTTTCCTCTACCAAAAAACGCCAGGGCCGCTGCCTGCGAAAAAGCGGCATTTGGCGTTTTTTTTTATGGCAAATGCCAATCAACCCACACCGGCTTGTGATCCGAGCCAAAAGTTTTTTCCACGGTTGTGGATGCTTGTGAAAAGTACTCGTAAAGATTGCCGTCCACATAGATGTTGTCAATAGGCGTACCGGGATAGCGTGGGAATGTGGATTCGGTGATGCCCAACGCGGCGTTGTGCATACGCAGGCCATGGACAAGGCCGCCGCCGAGGAGAGCGTGCGTATCGTCGTACAGGTCTCCCTCGGCCGCGGAAAAGGCGTCGTGCGCCAGATCGACGCCGTTCTTCAGGCTGTCCGAATGGCCGACATTAAAATCGCCGCACACGACATTGGTATAATCCGGGAACATAAATTGATCTTGCAGCACGCTCCTGGCAATGGCGGCGGTCACAAACTCGCGTTGTTTGGCGTTGTTTTCATCTCTTTTACCGGTATAGCCGCGCGAGGATTTAAGATGCGTGACCACCAGCGTCAGCCTTGGGTCGTCCAGCTTTACCCACAAAAAGCCGCGATAGGTGTGAATCATGGGGATGCCGAGTTCCCAGGACGGCTCGAGCTTTTTCTCGGGCGGATCGATTTTTTCCACATTGTCCGGCAGCGGATCAAATTCCAAAACGCGGCTGAATGGAAACTTGCTGATCACTGCAACCTCGAAGGAATTATAGCGCTGGTTATCCCGCTGCGCAAAATCGGAACAAATCACATAATAGTCGTTCAAGTGCATGGCGTCGCGAATAGCCTCGGCGACTTTTTGCGAAGTAATCTCCTGCAGACAAAGGATGTCCGGCTTGATGGTCCGGGAAAAACGAGCGAAATCACGAGCCCGAATGGTCACGCTGTCGACGTTAAAAACCTCGCGGACATTCCAGGTGACAATTCGAATATTTCGACCAAACGCCGCTGAAAACTGTAAAAAAATTGCTATCAACACAAACATCAGTGTCATTCGTCGCATTATCAATTCCCCGTTTTGACATGTTCATTAATTATCTTTGAGAGACCTTCCGGTCATTTTAAATTACGAAAAATTTTTTCAGAATACAACAGCTGTAAATCCAGCATCACGCCAAAATGATCCGAAGGCATAAAGGCCTCGCCGTTCTCGGTGGTCAAGGGATCGTCGCCCACCAGGCGAATGGCGGTCGGCTGAAAGTCAGGGCAGCAGCAAAAAATCCGATCCAGACGCTGCGGCTTTCCTTTTGTCAACAGAACGTTGCGCTGTGGGTTGCGGGTGTAGCCCGGCTCATCGGGTCGAAGCGTCTCCCAGGCGTCGTACCATCCCTCGGGCAGCAAGTCGTTCAGCGGCTGGCCCTTGCGGGTGTTCATATCCCCCATCAG
>JAJRST010000025.1 GCA_024278645.1 bacterium
CATCAATGCTCTGCAACGGCTCGCCGTCCAGGTAGACCAGCAATTCGTACTCGCGCAAATCGCCGCCTTCGGCGCCTTTGAAATTAAAACGCCGGCCCGGCCGGATGATGGCGGCAATTTTTTTCGGCGCATCCTCCGGCACGCGAAAGTAAAGGCGAAACCAGCAGGTCTCGTCCCGCCCGCCCCAGGTTTGACCGACGGAGAAGGGCTGCCAATCGCTGTCATCGAAATTCGGATGTTCCGCGCCGACAATCTCGCCCCGACGCCAGCGAATGGACGCGAATGCAGAAAGCGGCGAATAGATAAACTCCTTTATAGTTTGAATTTTTTTATAAAGATTCTCCATTGTCAGGTCAACGCCGACCCACTTTTCATTCAATCCTCGACTCAGCACGTGCACTCCTTTTGTTTCCATACAGATATTGCAAAACGATTTAAGGTCATCCGGTCATCATGTTTATTTTTTCCGTATCAAAGTTAAAAATAATTCGACTATTTGCCACCTTTTTTGTGCCGTCCGCTCTTCGCTCCGGCGATTCTCGGCGATGAAAAATTCCTTTTAAATGCCAAAGCTCGTTTGTATCTTGAAATCAACCTGGTTTTTCACAACAAAGATCATGGCAAAGGCGGAGGTTAAAGCCAGAAAATGGAAACATCCGGCGGCAATTTTTTGTTATAATCTTCTTTCACACAAGGCGCAAAACGAAAACAATGCCGAGACATACGGTTTTCGGCGGTTTTAGAATCGGGTCAAAACAACTTTCATGAAACGCACCCATAATAAAATAAAATTAACATCCGGCTCGCGAATCGCGGTCATCGGCGGCGGACCGGCCGGCAGCCTGTTCGCCATCTTTGCGTTGAAACTGGCAAAAGAGCAAAACCTGGACATTGATGTCGCCATTTTCGACGGCAAGGATTTTCTCAAGGATGGTCCGGCCGGGTGCAACCTTTGCGCCGGCGTCATTTCGGAAACGCTGTTGAAAGCGCTTTTGGAAGAGGACATTATCCTGCCGGACGACAAAATCCAATCGTTCATAAAAGGATATTACCACATCCATCTTGGCGGCTGCTCGTACGTCGATCCTCCGCGAGAGGACTGCACCATTTACACGGTCTACCGCGGCAACGGCCCCCGATTTTCGCAGTTTGATAAAAACATCAGCTTTGACGACTTTATGCTTCACACGGCCGTTGAAAGAGGAGCGCGGCACGTGACGGCCGCCGTCGTCGACATTTCCTTTTCGGAAGAAACAAAGCGCCCGCGCCTCGCCTTTAAGAGAGGCGACGATGTGGAAACAGCCGAATTCGATCTTGTCGTCGGCGCCTTTGGCCTCAACACCCGGCTGCTGCACACCATGAAAAAGCTTGATTTTGGCTACAAGCCTCCGAAAATGCTCGGAACCGTCCATGCGGAGCTGCCCTTTACAAGGGAAAATCTGGCCAGGAGACATTACGATCGCATCGGCGTGGTCAGCGCCACCAACATCCGCAATTTGATGTTCGGCGTGTTGACGCCAAAAGGGAATTTCATGACCATCAGTCTCGTCGGCAAAAAGGATCTGACGTCGGACACCCTGACGCAATTCCTCGATCATCCCGATGTTCGACGCATTTTAAAAAACGATGCTTTGTCGCCGTTTTGTTACTGTTTCCCGCAAATGCTTGTCGGCGCCGCCAGGAAGCCTTTTAAAGATCGGCTGGTCATCATTGGCGACGCCAGTTTTTCGCGTCATTTTAAAAACGGGCTCTATTCGGCGTTTCTCACGGCAAAGCTGGCCGCGGAATCGGCTTTTAAATTCGGAATCTCGGAACAGGATTTTAAACAAAATTACTACAAAGCGTCGCGAAAGTTAATAATCTGGGATAACTATTTCGGGCGACTTCTCTTTTTTATTTCTACATTTTTCGCTAAAAGCAAGCTGATCATGTCGATGTACACAAAACTGTTGTCGCAAAAGCCAAACCTCGCGATCGCTAAAATCATTCATCTCTTTTCGTGGAACATGCTGACAGGAGAGATTCCATATATAAAAATTCTCGCAAACTTTATACACGGCAAAACAAAATCAGACCCCAAAGATTTTAATTTTAAAAGGGACTCTAAACATCCAAACTATCACCGGATATCCATTATGGTAAAAGACACAAATTCCTCCCGAATAACGAACGGCGACCTGGTCGCCATAATCGGCGGCGGGCCGGGCGGCGTCGGCTGCGCTGTCGCACTGAAGCAGATGGCGCAAAAATCAGGCATGGACATTCGCGTTCGTCTTTACGAAGCGAAAGCGGAGAGCGGCGTGCCCAGGTACAACCAATGTGTGGGCGTATTGTCGCCGCCCATTCAGGAAATATTGCGGGAACTCGACATTCCCTTCCCGCACCACCTGGTGCAACGAAGAATTGACGGCTATGTCCTGCACGCCAGGCGCCAAAGCATCCTGCTGAAGGATGAAGCCAACCCTTCGCTGTCCGTACGACGCATTACCTTTGACAGATACCTTTTGAACGAAGCGCGAAAGCGCGGCATCGAAGTCGTCGAAAGCCGCGTCACCGGCGTGGAAATCCACGACGATTTTGCCACGCTGTACACGGAAAGCGACAACATCCGTCCGGTCGCCGTCGTCGGCGCTTTTGGCCTGGACGACGGCAGCGCCTTGATGTTCCGTCGGGAGACGCCGTATCGGCAGCCGCACTTTCTCAATTCTATTGTCACAAAATGGCATCCGGAGCTGGAGTTCATTCAGCAGTTCGAGAATAATATTCATGCTTTCTTGCCGGCAATGAAGGAAATAGAATTCGGCGCCGTGACGCCAAAGGAGAATCATTTCACCATCAACATCGCCGGCCAGGATGTGAACGCGGAACTCATGGATCGTTTTCTCGCCTGCCCGGCGCTGAAAAATTTATTTCCGGATTATTTTGCCAATCAACATCGGGATCTGTCCTATTTTAAAGGCAAATTCCCCATCTCCATTGCCAAGGGCATGTATGGGGACAGATACATTACCGTCGGCGACGCCGCGGGTCTGGTCCGGCCGTTCAAGGGAAAGGGCATAAACTCGGCGCTGCTAAGCGGCATGTATGCGGCGCGTGTGATCATGCAAAACGGCGTCGGCGCCAAGGCCTTTGAGGAGTATTCGCGGTTGAACGACGCCGTCATTTCCGACAGGCTTTACGGCAGGTTTGTAAGACACTCGGCCAATATTTTATCCAATTCCGGTTTGCTGGATTATGTCATCCAGGTCGCCAAGGAGCAGCCGCCCATTAAAACGGCGCTGTTCAACAGCATCTCCGCTTACAAGCCATACAAGGTCATTGTCAAGGATGTCATGAGGTTTGGAACGGTTGCCCCGGCCATGGGGACATTTTTTCAGGTGTTGCTGAACGGACGCCACGGCGATGGAACGCAAGAGTAATTCAGCATATCACTTTGGCCTCAAAGTCATCCGTTTACACGGTTAAAAACATGTAACTGTTAATGCAGGCCGGAAAACCCTTGAAGCGAGAAAAAAGGCGGCGCTTGAAAACGCCGCCGCAGACTCAGGCGATTTCGATAAGGCTCTGATCGCCGACCATAAAGCGATTGGATTGCGGCCTGCCGCTGGAGCTGACAATCCGCGCCGACGTACCGAGCAAACTGCCTTCGATGCGCACGCCGACGTCGAGAATCTCGACGCTGTTCAGCACCAGGGAAAATTCCACCTCGCTGTTGCGCACGATGCAGTCGTCGCCGATTGAGGTAAACGGGCCGATAAAACTGTTCTCGATAATCGTATTTTTGCCAATGATCACCGGGCCGCGTATGACGCTGTTGATGATTTTGGCGCCGTCGTCGACGACGACGTTTCCGGTTACATAGGACTTGTCGTCAATGTCGCCGTTCTGCCTGGCGGCTGTATGCTCCAGAATCAACCGGTTCGCCTCCAGTACGTCTTCCGGTTTTCCGGTGTCCTTCCACCAGCCGGTGATTTCCGAATAGCTGATGCTGTAGCCGTGATCCAGCAGGTATTGATGCGCATCGGATATTTCCAGTTCGCCGCGCGCGCTGGGTTGGATATTGTTCACGGCTTCGAAAATCGTCGAATCGTACAAGTAAATGCCGGTCACCGCAAACTTGCTTTTCGGGCGGCTCGGCTTTTCTTCAATGGAAATGATGCGATTGTCCCGGAGCTCCGGCACGCCGAATCGTTCCGGGTCTTTCACTTTGGACAGGGTGAGGTGGCAGTTGGAGCCTTGTTCTTCAAAAGCTTTGATAAACTTTTTCAATCCCCCGACAACCATATTATCGCCAAGATAAAAAATAAAGGAATCATCGCCGATAAAGTCCTGCGATATTTTGACGACGTGCGCCAGGCCCAAGGGCGCTTCCTGGGGAATGTAGGCGATGCTCAGGCCCCATTGCTCGCCGTTTCCGAGCGCCTCCTTGACCTCGTCGCCCTCCTGGTTGGTGATGATACCTACCTCCTTGATGCCGGCGTCGACCATCTTTTCCAACGCATAGTGCAAAATCGGTTTGTTGGCGATGGGCAGCAGATGCTTGTTCTGGGTGTGCGTGAGCGGACGAAGACGAGTGCCTTTGCCGCCCGCGGTGATGAGAGCTTTCATCATGATTTCCTTCTCTTTCTGAGCTGTCAAACTGTTTTCTTAATGTAAGACATGAACGCCATTTATGCAGAAATTAAAGCGGATTACGTTGCATGTCAAGGAGTATTTCCAAACAATTTCGGCGATCAGAATTCACGCCACTTTCAATAACAATTTTTTACATCGAACAAAACGACTTTTATTGCAAGCGAGCGATATATTGCTTAACTTTATATCCTGCATAATTTATAAATATTTGCCACAAAGACGCCAAGGCTCTAAGAAACAATAAGATAAAGATTGTTTGAGCTTTAAACATAGTTTTCCTTTACACGTCATTTGGCTGGTACGCCATATTTAGGATGCACCGTGAAAATTCTGAAAACAATCTTGAAAATAGTCGCAGCACTTTTTCTTCTCCTCCTCGTCGTCGCCTGGTTTGGCTGGGTTCTCCCCTTTTGGGGCTGGCCCTTTAACGGCCAGCGTC
>JAJRST010000407.1 GCA_024278645.1 bacterium
GTCAGCTATACCGGGCTGAAAAACCTGCTCATCGCCGCCGACGTGGCGTTCACCCAGTGGTCGGCCTGGGACGCCATCTGGATCAACGACGCCAACGGCTCGACAGTCACCAGCCTTGTCAAGAACTGGAAGGATACCGTCAAGTTCGGCGTTGGTCTGGAATACACGGCCGGCAGGGCAAAACTGAGAGCCGGATTTTCCACGGAACCGGCGGCGGCCGTACCGTCGACGATGACGGTCGCCATACCGGATATCAATCGCCGCAACACCGTCGTCGTCGGTCTGCAATTCCCGGTCGGCCCGCTCGCCCTGTCCATCAATTATGAAAAGATTTTTATTGGCGATACAACGATCGACCAATGGTATTACGACGATATGAACGCAGCCATGAATTTAGCCGGCGTCTATACGTTGAACGTCAATAACTTTATGCTCGGTCTGGATTATAATTTCTAGACCGATTGTACCCCTAAAGACTGCAATCAGCAATGGATGGGAAATAGTATAAAGCCTCCACCGGTTAAAGGGTGCGAGGCTTTTTATTTCAATCGGCAGGGACAAACTATGCGACACAAAACAATCCTTTTGCTCCTCAGTCTCATCATTCTTTTTCAATTCGCCTGTAAAGTAGACACGGGCCTGGAGCCGACGCAAAGCGGCATCGCCGGGGTCATCCATTTTAAGAATGAATGGCCGGAAACGACCGATCAGGTTGTCGTCGTCGCGGCGACCAAATTTCCGCCGACCAGTCTGGATGAGATCATCATGAGCGAGCCGTTGGCCACTTTTGTGGATTCGACCTCTTATGTCATCTGGACAAATCCCGAAACATTCCAGGCCGTCGGCGTTGTGTGGAAGGAGAAGGACCAGCCGTGGGACGTCACCAACATCATTGGCATTTATTTTCCGACCGACGATCATTTTACGCCGGGAAGCGTGACGATTCCCGACAGAAAATCGTTCGTTGACACCATAGACATCGAAGCGGATCTCGATCATGCACGTCCGTACGTGGCCAGCGCCATCACCGGAACGCTGCGCGCCAACGGAGAATGGCCGCCGGATGCGGAAAGCGTACTGGTCATCGCCTCAAAGTCCGTGCTGCCCACCAGCTTGCTCGACATTATTTTCAGCGCGCCGATCGAGGCTGGGTTTGATTCGACGACCTACACCCTTTCCTTGCAGCCGGGTACATACCGGCTCATCGGCGCCCTGCTCACCGAAACGGGCAAAAGCATCGGCGTCGAAAGTATCAAAGGCCTTTACAAAAAAAATCCCGGCGATTTTTTCCCTGGATCCGTTGCCATTCCCACGGACACGACCGTGGTCTCCGGCATCGACATCACCCTTGACTTTTAAACCGAACGGCCTCCACAAGAGAGTAAAAATATGAAAACCCGGACAACCATTTTACTGATCCTTTTGCTCGCCCTGAGTGGGCTTGTTTTTTCGCAGACAGGGAGCATGGAAGGAACCGTTGCCGACGCCGAGACGGGCGAGCCCTTGCCCGGCGCCAACATCACCCTGGTCGGCACGCTGCTGGGCGCCGCCACCGACGGCGACGGTCATTTCATCATTCGTCGCATCCCCGCCGGCAAGTATAATTTGCAGGCCACGATGATCGGCTACAAGAGAGTCGTGCTGAAAAATGTATCCGTCCAGGCGGACAAGACGACGACGCTGGATATAAAGCTTTCGGAAACGGTCATCGAAACGCCGGAGCTCATTGTCACCGCCAACAAGCGGCGGCAAAGCATACAGGATTCGCCGAACAGCATCGGCGTCATGACCAGCCGCGACATTGAGCAGAAAAACCAGGTTTACCTGAACGACTTTTTACAGCAGGCGTCCGGTGTGAACTTTGTCGGCGCACAGATCAACATCCGCGGCTCATCCGGGTTCAGCTATGGCGCCGGCAGCCGCGTGCTCTTCCTGGTGGACGGCGTTCCGGTGATGCCCGGGGACAGCGGCGATATCAAGTGGGATTTGATTCCGGCCACCCAGATCGAGCGCGTCGAAATCATCAAAGGCGCCGGATCGGCCCTTTACGGCACGAACGCGCTCGGCGGCGTCATCAACATCATCACCAAAAAGGCGTCGTCAAAGCCGGTGACCAACATTCGTCTCTCCGCCGGCGCCTACGACAAACCGCTGCACCCGGAATGGCAGTGGTCGAACGAGTTGCAGCATTTCAATGACATCGACGTCGATCATACGCGTAAAATAGGCCCAAAGGCGGAAATCCTGCTCGCCGCCGGACAGCATCAAAGCAAGGGCTATCGTCAAAACACGGAATCTCTTCGCCACAATGCTTCGTTCAAATGGAATTGGCAGCCCAACGGCACGCACAACCTGACGCTGTCAACCAACTGGGAGGGCGGCGAGCGACAAGCCGGGCTGATGTGGCGCAACCAGCGGCAGGCGCTGCAAGTCTCCCCGGAGGCGCTTGGCGACTATGTGGAATCGCAGAAATATAGCATCAACCTGTTCCACAAATGGGTGGCCTCGAAAAACTTTGGCGTGCACACCCGCCTCTCCTACTTTTACAACTATTGGAAAAACTGGTTTCACGACAACATCACCGCCTCGACGGCGCACAAGCCGGGCATCGAAGTGCGCGGCGACTGGCAAATCTCGGAGAACAATTCGCTCATCTTTGGCGCCGAAGGCACGTGGGATCACGTCATCTCCGGCCTCGTCGGTACGCATGACCAAACCGTGTTCGGCTTTTATGTGCAGAACGAGCGCAAGCTTGTCGCCAACCTCAACCTGACGCTGGGCTTGCGCTACGACAACGCCTGGGTGGACAGCGGCGTCTTTGACTCGGAGATCAATCCAAAGATCGGCCTGGTCTGGAAAGCGGCGGAAAACATACGCGTGCGCGCTTCCTCGGGCCGCGGCTTTCGCGCGCCCAGCATGTCGGAGCGCTTTTCCGATTCCATTTATTCGGGGCTGCGCATCATCCCCAACCCGGAATTGCGATCTGAGACGGCGTGGTCGCATGAAATCGGCGTCAACCTGAATCCGACGCCCTTTCTCTATCTGGACGTCGCCGGATTCATGAGCGACTATTGGGACCTGATCGAACCGCAGCCGGATGAAAACCAGGTCGTGCAATTTATAAACGTCACGCGCGCGCGCATCACTGGCATGGAGACCACCCTGAAGACCATGCCCATTCCCGGCCTGTCGTTCGATATCGGCTACACCTACATGAATCCGCAGGACATTGAACTGGATACAACGCTCGCCTATCGTCCCAGGCATCTTTTGACGGCCGGCGTGACCTGCACGATGAAAAAGCTGGAACTGGGCGCCGATTTTCGCTACATCTCTCGCTTTGAGGTGGTCAAGGTCTACCCCAAGGACGACCGCGTCGATCAAAAAGTGCTCAATGTGCGCGGCGTCTACCGCTTTGCGGCGTACGCGTTGACGCTCAGCGTCAACAACCTCTTTAATTACAACTATACGCAGATGGAGCGAACGCTGATGCCCATCCGGCATTATGTTTTGACATTGTCGGCGAAATTGTAAA
>JAJRST010000408.1 GCA_024278645.1 bacterium
ATGTGGAGAGCGATCTGGAGATTTTTATGGAGCTGGCGAGGAATTATAAGCATAAGCGACGTCAAGATGCGGGATAATTTTTATAATCAAGTCTTCCGGCAAAACTATTTTGGGCAAAACAATTAAAAAGCGACTCGATAACGTTTTGAGTGGGTAAAAAAATGACAGGATTGACATGATAAGCAGGATTTTTGCTCTTGTTTCTTTAAATCGTGACAAGTCGTGTTAAGCGATCGGTGCAAAGTTTTTGCGGGCCTTCATCCTGAGAATACCTCATCAAGTTTCAATGGTTTTGCCATGTTAAATTATGATTGCGGATGACTTGTACGAGCTGCATGACGGCTACTGCCGCCAACAGTAAAGCCCCGTCGATAAACGGGGCTTGCATTATTGCAGGGTTTTAACTTTAGTGGCTTGCGGACCTTTGTCCGTCGTTTCAACTTCGAACTCGACCTTGTCCCCTTCACGTAAGGACCGGAATCCTTCGCCGTCAATGCCGGAATAGTGAACAAAAATGTCTTCCCCCGATTCGCGAGTGATAAAGCCGTACCCCTTGGAGGTACTAAACCATTTTACTGTACCTTCTTCCATGCAGAACCCTTTCGTTAGGTCACAAAACTCGCACACCGATGGCCTTGCAAATCGCTAAAATTGGCAGTGAATTTTGCGATCGAGGATTGCTCTTGCGGACATGGGGAGCCGAGAAGCAACAAAAAAAGCCAAGGACACAATTGAGGTGCACACTGAATTCAAATCAATATATATGATTTCGCTGGAAATGTCAAGTATTTCCAGAACGGTTTTGCAGAACATCTTGTTTTTGTAAAAAAGTGTGCCGGGCGCCTTTATCCCTTGACAGTTTTTACTTTTTTCGATAGTTTAAAGCGTTTGCAAGAACCGCTTTTTAACCCCGCACTCTATTTTCTTGAACCTTAAAATATTGGAGGCATTATGATTGAAGGAAGCAAAACCGACGCAATGACCCGCAAACTGCGCATGGGCATGGTCGGCGGCGGCCCCGGCGCTTTTATCGGCGAGGTGCACCGCAAGGCCGCCCGACTGGACGGACAGGTGGAAATCGTCGGCGGCGCCTTTGATATCGATCCGGTCAAATCGCACGAAATGGGCAAAATGCTGAATCTCGATCCCGCGCGCGTGCATGACAACTATGAAAAGATGATCGAAGCGGAATTAAAGCTCCCCAAGGACGAGCGCATAGATTTTGTTTCCGTAACCACGCCGAACAACTGGCACTTTCCCATTGCCAAGGCTTTCCTCGAAGCAGGATTCAATGTCATCTGCGAAAAACCGATGACCATGAACGTGGAAGAGGCGCTGGCTTTGCAAAAGGTCGTCAAATCTTCGGGCAAGGTGTTTGCGCTGCTGCACAACTATACCGGCTATCCCATGGTCAAGCACGCCCGCTGGATGGTCAAGCAGGGGCTGCTCGGCAAGGTGCAAAAGATCGTCGTCGAGTATCCCCAGGATTGGCTATTGAAGCGCATCGAGCTGGAAGGCCAGATGCAGGCCTCCTGGAGAACCGATCCCAAACAGGCGGGCGCCGGCGGCTGCCTGGGCGACATCGGCACGCACGCCGAAAACCTGGCCCACTATATCACCGGCCTGTACATCGACGAGCTGTGCGCCGACCTCACCAGTTTTGTCGAGGGTCGCGTGCTTGACGACGACGTCAACGTGCTGTTGCGCTACGAGAACGGCGCCAAGGGCGTGCTGCACTCGTCGCAAATCTCCACCGGACAGGAGAACAATCTCAATATTCGCGTCTGGGGAACCGAGGGCGCCATTCAATGGTTCCAGGAAAATCCCAACTACCTTTATTTCTACCGCCAGGGCGAGCCGGTGCAAATCCTGCGTCGCGGCAACGACTATTTGTGCGACGCCGCCAAGCGGCATACGCGCATCCCTCCCGGCCATCCGGAAGCGTTTCTGGAAGCGTTCGCCAATGTCTATCAAAATGCCGTGGCCACGATGCGCGCCAGACTGCTCGGCAAAAAGGCGACAGAGCTGGAACTCGATTTCCCCAACGTCGACGACGGCGTCGTCGGCATGCAGTTCATTGAAACCGTCGTCGCCAGTTCCAGGAGCGACGCCAAGTGGGAAAAATTCCACAAATAAAATATTCATGGAATGCTTTTGAGGAGAATATTATGCTGCGACCACTCACACTATTCACCGGCCAATGGGCCGATCTGCCCCTGGAAACGATGTGCCAAAAGGCCGCTGATTTCGGCTATGACGGCCTGGAACTGGCGAGCTGGGGCGATCATTTCGATGTCTTTAAAGGCGCGGAGAGCAAAGCCTACTGCGACGACAAACATGCGCTGCTGGCCAAATACGGCTTAAAGACCTGGGCTTTCAGCAATCACCTGGCCGGACAACTGATTTGCGATCCCAACAACGACAGCCGTTCCGACGGCTTTGCGCCGCCCGAGGCCGCGGGCGACCCGGAGAAGAAGCGCCGGTTCGGCGTCGATTCCATGAAGGCGGCGGCCAAGGCGGCGAAAAACATGGGCGTCAAGGTCGTCAACGGCTTTACCGGCTCGTCGATTTGGCATCTGCTCTATTCCTTCCCGCCAAACGATTGGCAGGAGATAGAAGCCGGCTATAAATATTTTGCAAAGATGTTTCTGCCCATTCTCGATGTGTTCGCCGAGAACGGCGTCAAGTTCGCCCTCGAGGTGCACCCGACGGAGATCGCCTACGACGTACCGACGACGCGCAAGGCGCTGGAAGCCGTAAGCTATCACGAAGCTTTCGGTTTCAACTTTGATCCGAGCCACTTGCAGTGGCAGGGCATCGATCCGGTGCGCTTTCTGGACGAGTTCGGCGATCGCGTCTACCATGTGCACATGAAGGACTGCGTCGTGCTGCTGGACGGCGCCAACGGCATCCTCGGCTCGCATCTCAATTTTGGCGAAGAGGGACGCGGCTGGGAATTCTGCTCCGTCGGCCGCGGCGATGTGGACTTTGAGGCGATCGTGCGCAAGCTGAACAAGCTGGGCTACAGCGGCCCGCTCAGCGTCGAATGGGAGGATCCGAACATGGATCGCGAGTTCGGCGCCAAGGATGCCTGCGACTATCTGAAAACGCTCAACTATCCCGGCCCCGAGGGCGTGTTCGACGAGGCGTTTACGAAAAAGGACTGAGCTGTTCGTGATCTCGTTGCCGGGCCGCGGTCCGGCAACGATTTTTCAGGTCGGCGTTGCATACGCTGCATACAAAACGATTTCAGGACGCGACATCAACTTCTTAAATCTAAAATCGCAAATCCTTGTTCTTAAATCATCTTTTTTCGCACGCCGCGGCAAAAAAAGATTTAAGAACAAGGAACGGCGATTTTCGATCTTGATGTCTTGTTCTTAAATCATCTCCTCCAACCCTAAAACCAAACCACGGAGACCTGCAATGCAAATCCATTTTCGCGCCGCTCCTCCGAAAACGCTGTTCCTGGCGACCTTTTTTCTTTTTTCGGTTTTCATTTTCAACGGCTGCTCGCAAAAAATACGAATCGTCGACGACGGCGTCAGCCAATATCGAATCTATATTGCCGAGAATGCGGCGCCGGCCGAGAAATATGCCGCCCGGGAACTGCAAAAAACTCTCCTGGAAATGAGCGGCTGCGAACTGCCGCTGACGCATACGAAAAATCCGGACGCAAGAACCATTTATATCGGTTTCAAGGGCGCGCCCGCCTCTCTTGTTTCCGGTCTCGATGCTGACGCTTTTGGCAAGGAGGAGTACATCATTCGCACAAAAGGCGGCGATCTGCTCATCGCCGGCGGTCTGCCCCGGGGCTCGCTTTACGGCGTCATCGGCTTTTTGTCGGATTATCTCGGCTGCCGCTGGTATACCGCGGATGTTGTTAAAATTCCGCGAAAAAAATCAATCATCATTGGCGGCATTACCGACAGACAAAAACCGGCTTTTGAATACCGCGAGGCCTGGTACAAGGAGGCGTATAACGCGGACTGGGCGCTGCATAATCGCCTGAATCCAAGCATCGTCCCCCTCCCGGATTCCCTCGGCGGCAGCTACAAAATGTATCCCTTTGTGCACACTTTTTATCGACTCGTATCGCCCGATAAATATTTTCAAACTCATCCCGAATACTTTTCCATGATCGACGGCAAACGACAGGGCCATGAGGCGCAGCTTTGCCTGACCAATCCGGATGTCGTCAAGATCGCCACGCAAACCGTTTTCCGCTGGATTGAGGAGCATCCCGACGCCGACGTTTTTTCCGTCGATCAAAATGACGGCTACGGCTGGTGCGAATGCCCGACCTGTTCCGCCCTCGATGAAGCCGAGGGCAGTCACTCGGCCACGGTTCTCGGTTTTGTCAATCAAATCGCCGATTCCGTGGCCAGGGTCTACCCAAAGGTGCAGTTGCAGACGCTGGCCTACGCCTACACCGAAATCCCGCCCAAGACAATCCGGCCGCGCGCCAACGTGACCATCCGTATGTGTCATTACGAGTATTGCTGCGCCCACCGGATGGAGGGCTGCGAGCGGCATCGTCAGTTTATTGAACGATTGAACGCCTGGCGAAAAATCACCCCGCGCATCACCATCTGGGATTATTTTACGGATTATAACCACTACCTGCTCCCCTTTCCCAATTTCGAGTCGGTTATAAATCATCCCCGCTTCTACGCCGATCACGGCTGCATCGGTCTGTTTGCCCAGGGGAGCAATG
>JAJRST010000409.1 GCA_024278645.1 bacterium
CGGCGCCGCCGGTGAGCACAACGGCGCCGCTTTGCCGAGCTTCCTCAATCCAGCTTTTGATGCGTTCGGCGGCGGCGTCGGAAATGACCGGGCCGATGTCGGTCCCTTGTTGCAACGGGTCGCCTATGGTCAGCTTTTCGGTGACCTCGATCATGCGCTGCCTCACATCATCGTAGATGGCCTCGTGGATGTAGATGCGCTGCACGCTGATGCACACCTGGCCGCTGAATGCAAAGGCGCCGACGACGAGTTTGTTGATCAGATTGTCGCTGACGACGGCATCGTCGTTGATGACCACCGCGGCGTTGCCTCCCAGTTCAAAAGTCGTGCGCCGCAGTCCGGCGATCTCGCTGATGGCCCTGGCCACGGGCGGGCTGCCGGTAAAGGTGAGCATGGCGATACGAGGGTCGGTGGTCAGCCATTTGCCCACATCCACATCGCCGACGACGACCTCAAAGGCGCCGTCCGGCAGACCCGCTTCCTGCAGGATGGATTTTAACGCCAACGCCGTCGCCGAAGCCGGGGGAGAGGGCTTGAGCACAATGGGGCATCCGGCGGCGATGGCCGGCGCCGCTTTGTGCGCCACAAGGTTGAGCGGAAAATTGAACGGCGTGATCGCGCCGATGACGCCGACCGGCACGCGAATGTAGTACCCGGTCTTGCCGACGCCGGTTCGTGCGGCGTCCAGGGGAATGGTTTCGCCGTGCAGGTTGCGCGCCGCATCGGCGGCAAAGCCGAACGTCTCCACACAGCGCTTGACCTCGCTGCGTGCATGACGGATGATTTTGCCAATGGTTTGCACGATTTGCTGCGCCAGTTCCTCTTCACGATCTTTAATTATTTGCGCGGCGCGCATCAGAATTTCAGCCTTTTGCCAGGCGGGGGTATGCGCCATTTCATCCTGCACCCGCACGGCCCTGCCGATGGCGTCGAGCACATCCTGCCGCGAGGACTCGGCGATCGTTTCGACGACGGCGTCGTTGTAGGGGTTGATCATTTGCATGCTCATGACGCTTCTCCGTTTGTATCTGAACTTTCGTGACTTTCAGGCAACTTTTAATAAAACAAAAAAATTGGGGACAAAATAATTAAAGGCAAAGGCAAAACTATTTCGGGCAAAACAATTCAAGAGATGATCATGTGTAAAAAAATCCTTCTATTTTATTTCTGTATTGCTTGGCGCCTCGATGGTTTTGCGTGATTTACAATAATTTTCAAAACGAAATATAGAAAAGTTTGGTTTCGAGCATTGAATTTTGGGATTTGTTTGGATTTTGGTGCTTGAATTTTGTGATTTTTTAAATTTGTTTTAAAATCCAATAGACCACTTTTCTATCACAGCGTTCATTTTGCGATGGGCAGCAGCGCCAGCTTGCGCACCGGCGAGCGCCGCCATCCTGCGCCGTCCTCGACGATGAGGCGATAAAAGTAAACGCCGGCGGGAACGGTCCGGCCGCTCTGATCCCGACGGTCCCACACAAAAGAGCCTTCGTTGTAAGCGCCCTTGGGATTCTCCAGTTCAACGACCAGGCGGCCGAGGACGTCGTAAACGACCAGTTTTACCCGCGCCGGCTGCCGCAGGATGTAATGAAACCGCGTGCTGTTGTGAAACGGATTCGGATAGTTGGGCAGCAGGCGGAAGGTTTTAATCGTCGTTTGTTGCTGCGGCGCGCTCGTGCCGCTGCCGCGAACCAGGCGGATGTAATCAATGTAAAACTCTGCATTGGCCGTATTCACGGGATCAAAGCGGAGCCGGCGCACCAGGCCCTTCCAGTTTATATTGTCGCGCAATGGAATCGAATAGGTGTGATCCGCGCCGTCCGCCAGGATGGAAAACGGCGCGCTTTTGGCTTCGTTCCAAAAAGGCGCCTCTTTGGTGACCCAAAAGAGCTGCGCCGCCGTACCGTTGTCGACGCTCATGCGGATCACCAGCGAGTCATAATCGGCGGCGTGCACATCCATAAAGGGGCCGGCGAGCCACGGGTCGCCGCCGCCGCTGAACCCGTATAAATAGCCGTCGGCGACGTCGATGTCATCGACGTCAAAGTTGGGAACCCAGCCCTCCGCGTATTTGTAATCATTGAATTCCCAGGCCGGCTCGAGGCCCATGGGCAACGGTGCGACCGGTTCGACGGCGATCTCCGCCGTACTGTCCGCCGCAAAAATCTTGATGATGATGTTGCCGTCGATCGTGTAGGCCCACCCCCGGGGAACCATATCGACATCATCGACGTGCGCCAGGGTCTGTCCCCCATAGGCGACAGTCTCCGGAAATTTGGCGTTGGCGATGACGAAAAAAGCGCTGTCGGCAAACAGCGGCGTCGGTCGGATCGACAACCGCTCGCCGTTGAGCTGTGCGGAAAAATTCATGCCGCTGTTCACATGCACATTTCCCGCCGTCGTCTCCAGGATCGCGGTGTGAACGTCCGGGTCCAGCCCTTCCAGGTAAAGGACGTTCTGCATGATTTTCCCCGGGGCCAGGTCCCAGTGATAGGCTTCGTCGCCGAGCATCACGCTGTAGGCGTCGGGATACATGCCCTTGTTCTCGGGGTAGGCGGTTTCCGAGGTGCGCTGCATCTGCATGCCGCAGATCGTCAACCCCTCGGCGATATGCTTCCAGGGCTGACTTTTATCTACCTGCCATAGTTTGAGCAGGGCGTAGCCAAAATCCAGCCCGTTCCACTGCACCAGCTTGCCGAACCAGGCGCCGGTGTACCAGGTGGCGCCGAACACCGGGATGGAGCCGTAGACCATGATCGGGCGATCGGCGGCGCTCCACAAATAGACGAACGGCAGGCCCGCATAAGCCCAACGCACCGCTTCATCGAGGTGCTGTTGCTCGCCGGTGAGTTTATAGCCTTCAAGGTAGGAG
>JAJRST010000410.1 GCA_024278645.1 bacterium
AGTTCATTGAAGCCGATGTCCGGCCCAATGTAACCGGAGAACAGTTCTTCTATTCGCGGCGTCACTTCAGCTTTGGGGCTATAATATGGCGAATGATATCTCAAGCCGCTGAGAGGCGACTCGGTCTCCGGTTGCCAGTTGGGGTTCATTTGCAGTTCATATTTTGCAATCGCCGATTTTCCTGTTTTCAAGACGTGAAAATGCAAAAGATAGACGACCGCAAAAAATATCGTAAAATAAAACATCCACAACCACCAGGACGGCAGATCGTTGTCCAGTTCCTGAATGCCGTCGTAATCGTGGTCTAATAAAACATCTTTTTTCTTTGCCATATTTTAATCTCCATTTGTTGAAGATGAACGTGACGATTCCAACGGGAGTTCTTTCATGTGCTCAAGATATCGCTTGTCCGTAAAAAAGAACACCCATACGGCGATTCCTGCAAAAACCGCCATAAATATGACCAGCCCGATGATGGGAAAGGCCGAAATGCCGGGTATAGATTCTAGAATATATCTTATCATGGTTGTTGTTCCTGCGTGTTTGTTTTGATGTCCGTACCCAGGCGTTGCAGGTAGGCGATCAATGCAATGATTTCTTTGTTCCATTCAACGATTATACCGGATTCTTCGAGACCGGCGGATATTTTTTCAGCCTGCGATTGCAAGTCCGACAGCGCCTGTTCATCATAACCCTCCGGATAGGGGACGCCGAGTTTTTGCATGGCGCGAATTTTGGCCGGCGTGTGTTTGGTTTTCAGTTTGTTGGCCACCAACCAGGGATAAGGCGGCATGATAGAACCCGGCGACATGCTGGTCGGGTCGATCATGTGGTTGACGTGCCAGGCGTCCGGATACTTGCCGCCCACACGATGCAAATCCGGCCCGGTTCGTTTTGAACCCCACTGAAACGGACGGTCGTAGACAAATTCTCCGGCTTTGGAATATTCGCCATAGCGTTCCGTTTCCGAACGGAATGGACGGATCATCTGAGAGTGACACACGTAACATCCTTCGCGCACGTAAAGGTCGCGGCCTTCCAGTTCCAGCGGCGTATATGGCTTTACGCTGGCGATGGTCGGTATATTGGTCCTGATGAGAAATGTGGGAATGATCTCCACCAGGCCGCCGATGGCCACGACGACAACGGTTATCGCAAAAAACTGGACAGGACGACGCTCGATCCAGCGATGCCAGTAGCCGCGCTCTTTATGGGTGGGCGGCAACGGTTCAAGAGCGGGAGCTTCCGCTGCTTCATTGGCGACCAATTGGCCGGACTTGGCCGTTTTCCTCAGGTTGTAAACCATTAAAAACAGACCGAGGAAATAGATGGTGCCGCCAATGGCGCGCAGCAGGTACATGGGGATGATTTGGGTGACGGTCTCGAGAAACAGCGGGTATTTCAAAAAGCCGTCCGCCGTAAACTCTTTCCACATCAGGCTCTGCGCAACGCCGCTCCAGTACATCGGTATGGCATAAAAAAGCATACCCAGCGTGGCAATCCAAAAGTGCGCGTTTGCCAGTTTGACCGAATAAAGCTTTGTATTAAACAGTCGGGGAATGAGCCAATAAAGAATGCCAAAAGTGAGCAGGCCGTTCCAGCCGAGGGTGCCGATATGCACATGGGCGATCGTCCAGTCGGTATAGTGCGACAGGGCGTTTACGGATTTTATGGAAAGCAATGGACCTTCAAATGTGGCCATGCCGTAGGCGGTGACGGCGACGACCATGAATTTGAGAATCGGATCCTCGCGGACGCGGTCCCAGGCGCCTCGCAGGGTGAGCAAGCCGTTCAACATGCCGCCCCAGGACGGCGCGATGAGCATGATCGAGAATACCGTGCCCAGCGATTGCGCCCACTCCGGCAGCGCCGTGAACAGCAAGTGATGTGGACCGGCCCAGATATAGATGAAAATCAACGCCCAAGAGTGGACGATGGATAGACGGTAGGAGTAGATGGGGCGATTGGCCGCCTTTGGTAAAAAGTAATACATGAGGCCGAGATATGGAGTGGTGAGGAAAAAGGCCACGGCGTTATGACCGTACCACCATTGCACAAGCGCATCCTGAACGCCGGCGTAAACAGGGTAGCTCTTGAAAAGAGAGATGGGAAGTTCTATCGAATTTACAATGTGGAGAATGGCGACGGTAAAGAATGTGGCGATGTAAAACCAGATGGCCACATACATGTAACGCTCGCGGCGTTTTATAATAGTGCCTATCATATTAACGCCGAAAATAACCCAAACGAGAGTGATGAGTATGTCAATTGGCCATTCAAGTTCGGCGTATTCCTTGCTCACGGTGATGCCGAGCACCAGGGTTACGGCCGCCAGGACGATGATGAGCTGCCACCCCCAAAAATGCAGCTTGCTAAGAAGATCGCTGTACATACGCGTTTTCAACAAGCGTTGCAGGGAATAATAGACGCCCATAAAGATGCCGTTGCCGACGAATGCAAAGATGACGGCGTTTGTATGCAACGGGCGGAGACGACCAAATGTTGTAAAGGCGATGCCGAGATTCCATTTGGGCAGAAAGATTTGAAAGGCAATGGTCACGCCGACCAGCATGCCGACGATGCCCCAAAGCATTGTCGCGTAGGCAAAATTCCTTACGATCTTGTTGTCGTAACTGAATTGTTCAATTTTTGCCATACGAAAACTCCTTGTTTTGATTGAAAGTTAATATTCTTTGCATGAAAAGTGAGAGTCCAATTGTATGGACTCTCACGCAAATGACCGCTGTTCAGCCGTCCGCTTGGTTCTTTTTTGACTCATCTGATTTTTTGTCGTCGAACAACATGCGAATCGACGGCGTGTAAGTATCGTCAAATTGCCCGCTTTTAACCGCCCATAAAAAGGCGACGAGAAAACCAACGGCAACGAAAAGGCTGGCCGAAATAAGCACAATAACGGCGCTCATGA
>JAJRST010000411.1 GCA_024278645.1 bacterium
ATTGACAGGATCGAGAAAGCGCTCCGGGTGCGGCATCATGCCCAGCACGCGCCCCGTGGGGTCGCAGATGCCGGCGATATCCTCCACCGAACCGTTCGGGTTTTGCGGATAGACCGGCGCGCCGCCGGGCGCCGTGTACTGGAAAACAATCTGCCTGTTTTGCTTTAACTTTTGCAAAACTTCAGAGTTCCGCACGACAAATTTTCCCTCCGCATGAGCCACAGGAAAGTATACCTCCTCTTTGAGGCCCTGCGTAAACACACAGACGCTGTCGCGCGTGCGCAGGTGAACCCAGCGGTCCTCAAATTTGCCGGAATCGTTAAAAGTCAACGTCACATCCTGTTCGCCGTCCAGGTTCACTTGCGGAAGCAGTCCGGCTTTAACCAACACCTGAAAGCCGTTGCAAATTCCAATAATCAGTTTGCCCCGGCGATGAAATTCCAAAAGTTGCTCGCCCAATTTGTATTTCAACTGATTGGCCAAAATTTTGCCGGCGGAAATGTCGTCGCCATAAGTAAAGCCGCCGGGAATGGCCAATACCTGGTATTGCAGCAAATCGACGTCGTCCTCGAGCAGGCGATTAATGTGCACCAGCTCGGCGTCCCCGCCGACGAGGTCGAAAGCATATTTTGTTTCCAGATCGCAGTTCGAGCCGGCGGCCCGAAGCACCAACACCTTTACCATGAATTACCACCTGAATGTTTTCTGCCAGGATTCCTTTAGCCGCGCTATATCTTCCCGCAACAGGACGTCGCCGTTCATGCCGCCGATGATCAGCCAATCACTGTCCGTGACTTTTCCCACGGCGGCGCAGGCGACGTCGGCCATCTTTTCTTCAAAGCCCGCCTGATCTTCCGGACGCACTTCAACGATAAAGCGGCTGTTGGACTCGGAAAAGAGCAGCACATCGTCGCGCGCCACGTCGTCCGTTTTCGGCGCCGCGGCCAGGAACAGCTCGGCGCCCAACCCGCCGGCAAAAGCCATCTCCGCCGCGGCCACGCCGATGCCGCCCTCGGAGCAGTCGTGGCACGAACGCACCAGGCCCTCGGCGGTCGCCGTCGACAGGGCGTCGAAAATCTTTTTCGCCTCTTTGGCATCGACCCGCGGCACGGCGGCGCTGCGCCAGCCGTTCACCTCGTAATAGTGCGAGCCGCCCATCTCATTTTTCGTCAATCCGACGATGTAGATGAGATTTCCCGCCTCTTTCAAGTCCATGGAGACCGCCTTTCGCGCGTCTGGCATGATAGAAATCGCCGAGATCAGCAGCGTCGGCTGAATGGCGATGGACTCGCCCGATTCGGTCTGAAACTCGTTGTTCAAACTGTCCTTGCCGGAGATGAACGGCGTCTCGAACACCTTGGCAAAATCGTAGCAAGCCTGCGCCGCGCGCATGAGGCCGCCGAAGCGATCCGGCTTGTCCAGATTGCCCCAGCAAAAGTTGTCCAGCAGCGCCGTCTCGCGCAGATCGCCGCCCACGGCGATGATGTTGCGCAGCGCCTCGTCAATGGAAGAGGCGGCCATCCAGTAGGGATCGATGAGGCCGTACTTTGGGTTGAGTCCGTTGGCGAGAATAATCGCTTTATAAGAATCGAGCCGCGGCCGCGTGATCGAGGCGTCGCCCGGACCGTCGTTTTCCACGCCTACGAACGGCTTGAGCGCGCTGCCCGCCTGCACTTCATGGTCGTACTGCCGCACGACCCATTCCTTGCTGGCCACGTTGGGCGCGGCCAATATTTTATGCAGCGACTCGCCGAGGTCGGCGGGCGGCTCGAACACGGATTCCTCGATCCGCGGCGGCGTCCACACCGCCTTGCGCGTGATGCGCGGCAGGCCGTTGTGCAAAAAGTCCATATCCAGCTCGCCGACGACGACGTCATTGTATTTCAAACGGATTTTTTTGTCGTTGGTGGTGCGACCGATGACCGTGGCTTCCACGTCCTCGGCCTCGAACAGGCGCAGCGCCTCGTCCAGATGTTCCGGCGGCACAAAAATGACCATGCGCTCCTGCGCTTCGGAAATCCAGATTTCCATGTAGGTGAGGCCGTGATACTTGAGCGGCGCCTTGTCCAGCTCCACTTCGGCGCCCGTGGTCTCGGCCAGCTCGCCGACGGCCGACGACAGTCCCCCGGCGCCGCAATCGGTGATCGCTCGATACAGGCCGCGATCGCGCGCCTGCATCAGAGTGTCGACCAGTTTCTTTTCCACGATCGGGTTGCCGATCTGCACGGCGCCGCTCCAGGTCTCCCCGCTCTCCGTGTGCAGCTCGCCCGACGACGCCGTGGCGCCGTGAATGCCGTCGCGTCCGGTGCGACCGCCGACGACGACAATATAGTCGCCGGGCACGATGCTCTTTTCGATCATCGTATTCGGCATAATGCCGACGTTACCGGCAAACACCAGCGGGTTGCCGAGATAGCGCTCATCAAAAAAAATGGCGCCGTTGGATGTGGGGATGCCCATGCGATTGCCATAGTCGCGCACGCCGGCGACCACGCCCTGCATGACGCGCTTGGGATGCAGCACGCCCTTGGGCAAATCTTCATGTTTCATGTCCACCGGGCCAAAGCAAAAGACGTCGGTGTTGACGATCGGCCTGGCGCCCAGGCCGGTCCCCATGGGATCGCGAATGACGCCGCCGATGCCGGTATTGGCGCCGCCGTACGGCTCCATGGCCGAGGGATGGTTGTGCGTCTCCACCTTGAAACAGACGGCGTACTCGTCGTCAAAGGAAATGACGCCGGCATTGTCCGTGAACACCGACAGGCACCACTCTTTATTCAGCTCCTTGGTCACCCGAAAAACCGTCTGCTTGAGCGGGTTGTCGATAATTTCGCCGTTGTAATCGACCATGCCGGTGAGCGTTTTGTGCGAGCAGTGCTCGGACCAGGTCTGCGCCAGCATCTCCAGCTCCACGTCCGTGGGTTCGCGCTGCAATGTTTTGAAATGATTCCGGATGGCCCGCATTTCGGCGAGGTTGAGAAACAGGTCGCGTTCCACGCTGATGCGCATCAGTTCCTCGTCGTCGGCGTTTAAAATGGGGACGTGCACCAGCTCGAAATGGTCCTCCATGTTGGGCATGAAAATCTGCTCGCCGGGCTGCACCATGTGCTCGTTCACCTTGTTCATCAGCAGTTTTTGCGTGATGGTTTCCTTTTCCGCGTCCGAGAGGTCGCCGACGATCTCGTAGCGTCGCGCCGTCTTGGCCGCGGTCACGCCGTCGATGCCCAGGTCGCGGATGCCCTTGAGCGTCGTCTCGGCCACCAAATCGGTGACGCCGCGGTTAAAAGTTATTTCCACGGACCAGGCGCCGTTCGTCGTGCGCCGGATGCGCCGGTCGATGGCATATTCCTGCGTCACCATGTCCGCCAGCAGCTTTTCGGCGATGGCCCTCTTGTCGTCGTCGGACAGCTCGCCCTGCAGGTAGACGACGTGCGAGAAATAAAC
>JAJRST010000412.1 GCA_024278645.1 bacterium
CAGGTGAGGTCTTCGTAGGGGAGGCCGTCGGCGCCTTTGAGCGAGGTCAGGGCCATGCCGCGGAGCACGGCGAGGCCTTTGTCCGTGGAAACGAACAAGCGGCTGCCCAGGGCGAGCATATCCCTCGTCGTCGGCGAAGGCATGGCGCCCCAGTCGATAATGTCTTTATTGACAATTCGACCGTCGAGCAAAACAAGGTGGCCGGGCCGCAGTGCATACAGCGTGCCGCTGTAGGAATCGATCCGATGAATGGGACCTAAACGAACCGGGTCGGCCAGCACCTGCGAACCGTCCTCCATCACCACAGTGATGTCGCTGGAAAGCCAGCCGCCCTCGGGTTTGACATCGACCAGGGCATCGCCTTCGAGTCGATAGATATCTTCCCGCGTGGCCGCGTGCAGAACGCCCAGATGCATGCACAGATCGACGAATTCCCGATCGTCAATCATCCGCCAGGTTTCGTTTCCCAGGCGATACAGGCCGGATTCGGCCAACGCCCATAGCCGGCCATCCTCTTGCAGCAACCTTTTTGTTCCCCGAGGGGTGGATGGCATTCTCGTCGCCGATCCTTCCTTCAGTTCATAGATAGCGTCGCCCGAAAGGAAATAGCAGGCGCCGTTCAGTGCGGCGACGGATTGCACCGGCTGCTCCGTGGCGATTTTTTGCGAAACTTCCTGCAGGTAAACGACGTCTTCCACCGGCTTCCATAAATGCGATGAGACGCCGAACAGGTCCTCGGCAAGCAATGGCGTTGCGGACAAAACGAGTGAAACAAGAATTGCAAACGTCAGGTTTTGGCAGGTTTTCATATCAACTTTCTCCTGATGGTTGTTTGTTTTAATCATTGGCGTGTGCTGCGACGAAAGAGGGTGTTGATCGAAATTGAGTTGTATCAATATTAGTATAAGAATATTTTGCAGGAAAGCAAGTTGAATATTAAGCTTGCAAAAGGTGAAAACATCCGTTACTTTAAATTTAGTTGTGGAAGCAGATATGATATTAAAGAGGGAAGCATCTCATGAAGGTTGAGGTCAGTCTGTTAATCAATCGGCCGCCCGCCGACGTCTTTGCCTATATTTGCAATTTTGAAAACAATCCCAAATGGCAGGAAAGAGTGGTCGACGCCTGGTTCACCAGCGATCCGCCGCTTCGGCGCGGCTCGACCTATATACAGATCGCGTCATTTCTCGGTCGTCGAATTAAATCGACGTTTGAGGTGATCGAATATCAACCCGGTCGGCTTGTACGGGCGTCAGGCGCCGCGGGTTTGTTTCCGATCACTTTTAGCCGCCAGGTCGAGCCGGCGAACGGCGGCAGCCGTATGACGGTCATTATCGAGGGCGACGCAAGCGGCATATTCAAACTGGCCGAGCCGTTGCTGGCCCAAAAGGTGAAAGCTTCCATCGAAAAAGATTGCCGGATGCTTAAAAAGATGCTCGAGAATTGAGCAGCCGGACTCGCGCAAAGCCGTCGAGTCGCCACGTAACGCAACGACAAGCAAGGAATGTCCTTCCGGGCAATCATTCTGCCGTGAAATCGTTTTACCCGAAGTGGTTTTGGCGTTAATTAATTTGTCCTGAATTATTTTGTCTTTTGCGAAAGGAAATAAATCGCAAATAAACTTGTTTTTATCAATAAATTAGCATCATTGAGAATGACAACCTCAGCAAAGCAAGGAATGCTATGATTGCCGTGAAAATATTATCCAAGCTGTTCAAGGCGTTGCGCTCGAACGAATCGCCGTCGCAACTGGCGTGGGGATTCGTCATGGGGATGATCATCGGCTTGACGCCGTTCTGGAACCTGCACAATCTTTTGGTTATTTTTCTGATCATTATCCTCAACGTCAACGCCGCCATGGCCGTGGCCGGGTTTCTGATTTTCAGCCTGTTTGCTTTTCTGTTGGATCCGCTGTTTCATTCGCTTGGCTACTGGCTGCTGGTCGACGTCGATTCTCTTCGCCCACTTTGGCTGTTTTTTGCCGGAACGCCGGTGCTGGCCTGGTCGAATTTTAATAACACGGTCGTGCTCGGCAGCCTGGTCGTGGCGCTGTCGCTGATTGCGCCCGTTTACTTTTTTACAAAGTGGTGGGTGGTGCAATATCGCCAAAAGTTCGACGAGCGCGTGAAAAAATGGAAGATCGTGCAGGCGCTCAAGAGTTCAAAGCTTTACCAACTCTATCAAAGATTTAGCCATTTAGGAGATTAATCGTGCGCTGGAAAGGCATCATATTCATCGTTGTTCTCATCGGCATCATCATCGCGCTCAGTTTTATTTTCACCGACAAATGGCTTGAAAAACGGCTGGAGAACGCCGGGACGGCCATCGTCGGCGCCAGGGTTGAAATCGACGGGCTGGATTTCTCGCTTTTCGGACTGCATATTCGCTGGGACAGCCTGCAGGTCGCCAATCCGAAAAACACCATGAAGAATGTGCTGACCACCGGACGCACGGATTTCGATCTGCAACTGTATCCGCTGCTCGGCAAAAAGTTCATCATTGATGACATCATGGTCGTCAATGTGACCTCGGGAACG
>JAJRST010000413.1 GCA_024278645.1 bacterium
ATGGTGAAAGGTCCGGGCGCCGGGCGTGAAGCCGCTGTACGTTCTCTGCAGGCCGCGGGTTTGGAAATTACAGCCATCAAGGACGTTACGCCCATTCCGCATAACGGCTGCCGTCCGCCAAAAAGGCGACGCGTCTAAGGGCATTCAATTTTATAGATATTTTGAAAGATTACAACCAACAGCGGTTGTTTCACAAGGAGGTTAATTTCTATGGCGAGATATACAGGCGCCGACTGTAAATTGTGTCGTCGCGAAGGAATGAAACTTTTTCTCAAGGGCACAAAATGCAGCACCAACAAGTGCCCGTTTGAGAAAAAAGGCTACGCCCCCGGGCAGCATGGCCAAAGAAGGCGTTTCAAACAATCGGAATATGCCGTGCAGTTGCGCGAGAAGCAAAAAGTGAAACGTATGTACGGATTGCTGGAAAAACAATTCCGTCTCTATTTTGAAAGAGCGGCGCGCGCTTCCGGTATCACCGGCGAGAACTTGCTGCGCATACTGGAATGCCGTTTGGACAATATCATCTACCGTCTTGGCATGGCGCCGTCCCGTTCCGCTGCTCGCCAGTTGGTTCGTCATCGTCACTTTATGGTGAACGGGAGACTGGTCGACATACCTTCGTATCAGGTCAAAGCCGGCGATGAAATTCAAGTAATTGCGAAAAGCCGCCAACTGGACGTTATTCACGATTCCATGAAACGAGTGCGTGACGGCAAGTTGGTGGCGTGGCTGGACCTGGACAAGGCTCAACTGAAAGGCCGTATGCTGGAGACGCCGGTTCGCGAAAACATCCCCGAGAACGTCAATGAGCAGCTCATTGTCGAGCTCTACTCAAAGTAATTTGATCATTACCGAATGATCCAATATTTTTAGAAAAAAGATTGGAGAGATACATGGCTTTACCAAGTTTTCAGATGCCTGAAAGCATTGAACTGGATGAGTCAACTTATACAAACACTTTTGGGAAATTCATCGTCCAGCCGCTGGAGCGAGGTTTCGGTACGACGATCGGAAATGCACTGAGACGCGTGCTTTTGTCCTCGATCCCCGGCGCCGCTTTACCACATTTCGCATCGACGGTATTTTGCACGAGTTCAGCACCATTCCCGGCGTGCAGGAAGACGTCGCCGAAATTGTGCTCAATTTGAAACAGGTCCGCATTAAGACTATAGAAAAAAAACCGGACCGGGTGCTGCTCGATCTAAAGGGACCGATGGAGCTTAAAGCGGGCGATTTGCAGGCCGGATCCACCGAGTTCGAAATCCTCAATCCCGATATGCATATCGCCACACTGAACGAGGATGCGGACTTTCAGATGGAGCTGCGCATCGGCCGTGGACGCGGCTATGTTCCCGCCGATGAGAATAAACTGCCCGACATGCCCATCGGCATGGTTCCAATTGACTCTATTTTTACGCCGGTGACGCTTGTGACCTATCGCGTTGAACATACCCGCGTCGGCCATCGCACCGATTATGAAAAACTTATCCTTGAAATTACCACCGATGGCACGCTGACGCCTGACGACGCTTTAAGCTATGCCGGAAAGATCCTGCGCGATCATATTCAAATGTTTATCAGCTTTGACGTCGAGACCGAGGAAGATGAGACTCCCGAGGTCGACGAAGAAGTAATCCGTATTAGAAGACTGTTGCAGATGAGCGTGGATGAGCTCGAGCTTTCCGTAAGATCGCATAATTGTCTCACGGCGGCAAATATTACAACTATCGGCGATTTGGTGCGTCGCGAGGAAACGGAAATGTTAAAGTTCCGTAATTTTGGGCGCAAATCCCTGACCGAGTTGAATAAAATACTCGATGAAAAGGGTTTGCATTTTGGTATGGATGTTGAAAAATATTTGAAAAAGAAGGACGATTAACGCAATCGTGTTCTTAAGAGATGAAGGAATTTTTCAATGAGACACTTAAAATCAGGTAGGAAGTTAGGCCGTACGGCAAGCCATCGCAAGGCGACATTGGCGAATTTAGCGGCGGCTGTTATAGAGCACAAGAGCATCATCACCACAACGCCGAAAGCAAAAGAGGCGCGCGCCGTCGTCGAGCGTTTGATCACCTTTGCCAAACGCGGCGACCTTGCCGCTCGTCGTCGGGTGCTGCGTACAATTCGCGACAAGAAGCTGGTTCGCGAGCTTTTTGAGGAAATCGCGCCGAAATATGAAGATCGCGCCGGCGGCTATACACGAGTTATCAAAATCGGGCTGCGCCGCGGCGACAATGCAAAAATGGCTGTCTTTGAACTCGTGGGCTATGAAGGCACACAGGCTGCAAAAATGGAAAAAGCGCGTCAGAAGCGCGAGGCCAGGGCCAAAGCCGAAGAAAAGAGTGCAGAAGAAAAAGATGATAGTGCGGCCGAATAACCGCCACTCTGCATATTATGGAATAACCAGGGCGATCGTTCAGATTGCCCTTTTTTATTGCAACCGGCGTCGGCGTATTTTATATTGATATTTCCTTTAATTTTCATTATTTTGTTTTCTCAACGCCAATTACCGTTGGAACTATAAGCTTATTGCAAAGTACAACCTTTAATTTAAACCGAACATTCTATTCATTTGCTGCTCAGGATAACTATGAAAAAGAGTGCCATTTTATTCGGCGTTGCCTTGTTGTTGTCAAGTTGTACAAATAACAAACCTTTGCCAAACGGCTATGATCTTCTTGATCGAGACAACAAGCTTGGCTTGATGCCCGCCGTCACCCTGAATCCCGTTCGTGTGGCTCGCTACTGGAAAACGCCTCCGACGGGCGGTCATGCTACTCTTTTGTTAGGCGAAAGCCAAAATATCCAATCCTCAATTCTGCTCAAATGCCGGAACCTTATCAAAATCGATTCAAGCGCGCAGGTTTTAGCGGCAAATTTAAAAATGTACGGCAATTATCTTTTTGGTCAGGATTCTCTGTTTAACGTCTCCATTCATCGAGTTCAGCAGGAATGGGATGAACTCGACGTCCTGTGGGATGACATAAAGGACGGCTATGATCTTGAACCGCTTGACCGGACTGAGTTCGGTTTCAGCGCCGGCGAATGGAACAGCATCCCCATTTCCAACCTCGAATTTATGCAAGAATGGATCAAGGATTCCTATCAATCCGAGCGAACGATCCAGGGAATATTGTTAAAATGCGAGCAGCCGACAGCCGCCGCTGAATTCTCCTCTGTCGATGCGACGCTCACCCCGGCCTATATTCAAATCGTGACTCAAAATGCAGAAGGCGGCAACGATACAACGAACGCCTATTTATCGCACGATGCCAGCTTGTTGCAGTATTCCTCAGACGTCGACCCGGAAACGCTGGAAGAGTCGCCGACGACGCTTCGGGTCGGCAATGCGAGCGGTTATAAAAGTCTGCTGAAATTTGACCTGTCGGCCATTCCGAGTCAGGCGACGATTCACAAAGCGTTGCTGACTTTTTATGTGGATGCCGGGCAGAGCAAAACAAAAAGCGACGGCGCGCTCACCATTTCCGCATTTCCGGTTGTCGACGATTCAACCTGGGCGCCGGAGACAATCGCCGTGGATAGCACTGCGTCTGCGGCGACGGACGACGCCTCTGCGGAAAACGAAACATTTGCTTTTGACAGCATCACGCCGGTGAACAACATGTCGCGAATTGTACAAAAATGGGTGTCTGATGTAAAGCCGAACTTTGGCCTTATGCTGATACCGCGGTACCCGGGCCGGGATTTTCAAGAAATGTCTTTTATGGCGGGCGTCAGCGACACACTGCTGGCCCCTACCCTGGTCATCACTTATTCATTGCCCCCAAGTCATCGTTTTGCGAGACATTAACTGAACAGAGACTGAATACAACATTGTGGTGAAAATATAATGAAGATTATGGTAAAGACTATTGTCGCTTTATTCATGCTGCTTTTCTTGAGCATTGCCGCAAGGGCGGATTCATTTTATTCGGCTTTTGGGCTTGGCGTCCCGCATTATTTCGTTTCGCCCCAGGCGGGGGGCATGGGAGGCGCCGGCATGGCGGTGCAGCAATACCTGTCGCTTAACGAGATGAATCCCGCGGCGTTGGACCTCAAGGGCTACACAATGATCTCGGTCAGTTTTCAGGGCGAGATCACCGACAATACCGTCAGCAACGAGACCGTTCAAACCCGACAGGGCGGCGCATCCGGATTCCGTTTTGTCATTCCCATCAAAAAAAACAGAATAGCGTTCATCCTGGGGTTGAGGCCGCTGGTAAAATCCGAAATGGCCGTCGACTTTGAGAGAAAGTATGATGATTTTGACATGCTGCGCACCATAGGAACAAGCGGCGGGTTGACGGCGGCGTCGGTCGGTTTGAAATACTCGCTGTTTCGCTGGCTGCATGTCGGCGGCGTCTTTAATTTTAATTTCGGCGCCTACAATGAAACATGGAAGACGGAATTCAACGATGAGACCTATCTGAACACAACGGATGACATCAGCAGTCATATCTGGGGCACGGGCGCCGAACTGGGCATTATTTACAGGCCCTTTCGTTTTATGTCCTTTGCCGGCGTTGTGCGCACACAATCCGATCTTCATATCGCCACCACCATTACGCCGGGCAGCGGCATCCCCATGTCGCCGATAACACAAACGGCGCTCTACCCTCTTGCTTACGGGCTCGGCGCCGCCCTGGATTTTAACAAAGTTTTATTCGCCGCCGACCTTTATACCCAACGATGGAAAAGTTATCTTCTCGATGGAGAACCGAGCTCTCTGTTGACGAATTACTATCGCGCCAGCGCCGGCATGGAAATTGTTCGCTCGAAAGATTTTTTGGCGAGCTATACAAAACGTATTGCTGTTCGCCTGGGCGCTTCTGTGGCGCAGCTCCCCTTTTTAGACACGGAAAACGAGCCGGTTATAGAAATGCTCGGCACGTTTGGCCTCGGCTTGCCGTTTAATAAAAACCTCGGTCGTCTCGACCTGGCTGTTGAGGTCGGCAAGCGTTTCAGCTCCGCCGCCTATCCTTACTCGGAGCGCCTTGTTCGCGTGTCGGCAAGCGTGACCAGCGCCGAGAAATGGTTCCAGCGCCTCTACTAATGCTCCGTATCATTTAAAATATCACTTGCATTTTAGTCCATTTTTAAGTAAAATAAATTCAATTTTTCAGTATGGTTAGCCTTGCCTTTTTTCATTTTCTGTCTTGATGGGGGAAGATGAATCAAATATAAAATTTCAAAGGAGGAGCAAGCGTGTTAAAGAGAGTTGCTACATTCAGAGTACTGGTTGTCGTCGTTTTTCTTGTCATAGCCGGGTTTACGGTTTCTGCACTCATGACCGGCTGCACGACGACGTCCGGCGGTGCAGGGTCAACGGGTGTTGATGAAGCTGCTGCAGCTCAAAAGGCAAAAGAAGATTCGCTGGCGCGTGAAAAATACAAACGCGAATTTCTTATTGCCTACAGCACGGGCAACGAACATCATAAAAATAAAAACTATGTTGACGCTGTAAAACCGTTGCTCAAAGCGGCGAGAATGGATACCGCAAAAAAATACCCGGCCATCTATACGAAATTGGCCGATTCCTACCTCAAACTTGAAAAGCCGGACAGCGCCCTGATCACCTATCAGGAGGCGTTGAAAAAATATCCGAAAAACGCCTACTTTTGGAGAAGCGCCGGCTGGCTGCTGACCGCCAAACAACAGATACCGGAAGCCATCGACGCCTATTACAAGGCCATTGAACTCGATGGCAAGACGATTTCTGATTATAAGAACCTCGGCCCCTTGCTTGTCAGCGAGAATCGCAATGAAGAAGCGTTGCAGATTTACGAAAAAATAACCCAGCTCGATCCCGCTGATGCAGAGGCGGCGCAGGTTTACGCCAGTTTGCTTGCGGAGACGGGCGACATTATGGCGGTCATCGATGCAAAGGAAAAAGCGCTCGCCGCCAATCCTGAAAACATCAACCTGATGTTTCAGTTGGGCAAGATGTATTTCAACGAACAGATGTTTGACACAGCCGTGGAAAAATTCGATATGCTGCTTGCCAAGCAGCCCGATGATCTGGATGCTTTGGAATACAAGGGCAGCGCACTGCAAAATGAAGAGAAATTTGCAGAGGCGATAGCGACCTATGAAAAGATTTTAAAACTACAGCCCGATCACGCCAAAGTGATGAGTGAAATGGCCACCTGCTATCGTGAACTCGGCAAATTTCGTCAGGCTATGAATTTTGCGCAAAAAGCCATCCGCACCAATCCGAACTTTGGCCTTGGCTACATCGTCAAGGCAGAGGTTTATGAAGCCGTCGCCGACGCCTGCATCGGCAAGCGCGACAAAAGAGTAACCAATTTTGACGACAAACTGGTCTACGAAAAAGCCTACAAGCTGTATCAAATTGCGGCCTCCAAGGATGTCGAGTACTCTGATCTTGCCAGAAAAAAGATGGCTTATATCAAGCCGGAGATCCCGACAAAGGAGGATCGTTTTATGCACCCGGATCAGAAGGAGCCCAAGCTCGATTGCTATAGCTGGCTGCCAAAATAATCATTTGTCACGGTTTTGATAAGGAGGGGTGACGCGCCCCTCCTTATTTTTGTCTAATATTTATTCTGTTACGGAAATCCAATGTCGATTGCAATCGCCTCCGATCACGCAGGCTTTGAGCTGAAAGAGCAGATCATTCAATATTTCGAGAAACGCGAAATCGAATATAAAGACTATGGCGTTTATGAAAATACTCGCGTCGATTATCCCGATTACGGCGTTAAAGTGGCGCAAAAAGTGGTCGCCGGCGAACATGAAAAGGGCGTCGTCATCTGCGGCACCGGCATCGGCGTGAGCATTACCGCGAACAAGATAAAAGGCGCGCGCGCCGCGCTTTGCTGTTGCGATTATATGGCGGAAATGGCGCGCAAGCACAACGACGCCAATATTCTGGCGCTGGGCGGCCGCACCACGACCATCGACCTGGCCATTCGAATGATCGATATATTTCTAAAGACGCACTTTGAGGGCGGGCGGCACGCCGTCCGTGTTGACAAAATTCACTCCTTAACCGGAAGGTGAAATAAAAGGCATGTTGTCGCATATTCAAAAACTTGATCCCGAAATATTCGACGCCATCACCCACGAGGTGGAACGGCAAAATTTTAAACTGGAACTCATTGCTTCGGAAAATTTTGTCAGCGTCGCCGTACTCGAAGCGATGGGACAGGTGATGACCAACAAGTATGCCGAGGGCTACCCGGCAAAACGTTATTACGGCGGCTGCGAATTCGTCGATATCGCCGAGGAACTCGCCCGCCAGCGGGCCAAAACGTTATTCAAGGCGGAGCACGCCAACGTACAGCCGCACTCCGGCTCCCAGGCCAACATGGCCGCCTATTTCAGCCTCATCAACTATGGCGACAAGGTGATGGGCATGGACCTGGCGCACGGCGGCCACCTGACGCACGGCAGCCCGGTCAATTTTTCCGGTCGCTTTTTCAACATGGTTCATTACGGCGTCACCAGGGACGGCGTCATTGATATGAACCAGGTCGAGGACATTGCGCTCAAGGAAAGGCCAAAGATGATTATCACCGGCGCCAGCGCCTATGCGCGTGAAATCGATTTTGCCGGATTCCGCGCCATCGCCGACAAGGTGGGCGCAAAACTGGTCGCCGATATTGCGCATCCGGCGGGGCTGATTGCCGCGAACTTAATCGCCAGCCCGCTGCCGCATTGCCACCTGGTCACCACCACAACGCACAAAACCCTGCGCGGCCCGCGCGGCGGCATGATTCTTATCGGAAAAGACGGCGAAAATGATCTCGGCGTGAAAACGCCCAAGGGACGACTGAAAAAGTGGTCCGAGATTGTCGACTTTAATGTCTTCCCCGGATTTCAAGGCGGCCCGCTGATGCATGTCATCGCCGCCAAGGCGGTGGCCTTTAAGGAAGCGTTGCAGCCCGAGTTTGTCGAGTATCAAAAGCAGGTGATCAGCAACGCCAAAGCTTTGGCGCAGGCGCTTGTGGATCGCGGCTACCACATCGTATCCGGCGGCACCGATACGCACTTGATGCTCGTCGATTTGCGAAACCATGACCTCACCGGAAAAGTAGCGGAAAAGGCGCTTGAAAACGCCGGCATTACCGTGAATAAAAACATGGTGCCCTTTGACGATCAAAGTCCGTTTGTCACCAGCGGCATTCGACTCGGCTCCCCGGCGCTGACCACGCGCGGCATGAAAGAAGGTGAAATGCGCGAGATCGCCGCCTTGATAGACGATGTTTTGTTGCACATTGCGGACGAAGCTGTTCAGATCAAGGTTCGCGGTCAGGTGCGCGAACTTTGTGAACGCTTTCCTTTATACGAAATGTAGACCGTTTATTTATCAAGTGGGTCCATTATGAGATGCCCATTTTGCAGTTACCACGATACCAAAGTGATCGATTCGCGTACACGCGACGGCGGACGTTCGATTCGCCGCCGGCGGGAATGCATCAAGTGTCGGCGCCGCTTTACGACGCGTGAAACCGTTGATGAAATTCCCCTTTGGATCATCAAGCAGGACGGCGCTCGCGAGGAGTTTGATCGCAAAAAGCTCATCCGCGGCATTCAATTCGCTTGCATCAAGAGACCCGTCTCTGCCGCCGCTATTGAGCAAATTGCTTCAAAGATCGAATACGCTGTTCGGGATCAAGGCGTAGATGAAGTGCCTTCCGGTGAAATTGGCGAAATGGTGATGGAAGAACTGAAAGAACTGGATGAAATCGCTTACGTTCGTTTTGCTTCGGTTTATCGAAATTTCCAGGCAAAAGAGGAATTTCTCACGGAATTGAAGCAATTGTAACCCTGCAAAACCTCGCTTGCCGGCGACGTTATGAACATCCGGCCCTTGGTCCGGCGTCGGATGCCCCGCCCGGTGCAGAGGTTTTAATCTTATTCAACTCATGACATTATGAATTTGGTTATGCTATTCATCAGAACTATGGCAACCTATACAAACGGAGCTTACGGTGGGATTCTTTAACAGTAATTCATTTTCAGGAGGTATACACCCCCCGGAACATAAAAGTCTGACCGACAAAAAAGCCATTGAAAAATGTCCCCCACCGCCCCTGGTGGTCATTCCTGTTCA
>JAJRST010000414.1 GCA_024278645.1 bacterium
GGCGGCGCCGCGCACGCCAAGAACATCATCCGTTCGCGCGACGTCTCCTCGGAAGCCGATTCGTTCCATTTTTCTCTCAAAGTGGACGACTGCATCCTGCACAACACGCGCGAGGCGATCGCCAAGTTCCACCAGTGGACCATCGCCGATTCTTTGATCTTCACCAACTGCATTTTTGATGAAGCGGTCAAGGAGGGCATCCTGACCACCGAGGGCTCGTCCAAGGGCGGCGCCGAGGTCAAGTCGCTCACGGTTGAAAATTGTACCTTTACCAAGATCGGCCGCGAAGCGATCTACATCGACCATAGCGATCCGGTGGTGATGATCAACCATTGTACGTTCGACTCGATCAGCTACCGCGAAACCAAGCGGGTGATTTATCCGAAATCCTCGACGCAGGTGACGGTGAAGAACTGCATCATCACCAACCAGTTGGGCGGCAAGGGAACGTCCGTTGACCTCAAAGGCGCCGCTTCGTCGATTTCCTACACCGACGTCTGGCAGGCCGATCCGCCCAAAACGAGCAGCGACGCCGTCGTCGGCGACGGCATGCTGGAGGTGGATCCGCTCTATGCCGATCCGGCGAACGACGACTATCGCCTGGCGCTCACGTCGCCGGTTCGCGGCGCCGCGGACGACGGCAGGGCCATGGGCGATCTGCGCTGGGAAGCCGACCCGAACAAGCTGTACCTGACGGTTGTCATTGTCGGGCAGGGCAGCGTGACGCTCGATCCTGCCGGCGGCTTTTACGATCCCGGCACAGCGGTGACCATGACGGCCACGCCGGCGCCCGGTTGGGGCTTTGTCGGCTGGAGCGACAACGTCACAGTCTTCCCGCCCGACAATCCTGTGGCGACGATTACGGTCAACGATGACATGACGGTGACGGCGACCTTTGAGAGTCTGGCGCCGAAATACACGTTGGAGGTCGGCGTCTATGGCCTGGGCGAAGTGCAGGCCGATCCGCAGCCGAACGAGAACGGTCAATACGAAGCCGGGACCGAAGTGACGTTGACCGCCGTGCCCGGCGAAAACTGGGCCTTTGAAAAATGGAGCGGCGATGTAAGCGATACGCTGGCCAACCCGGTCGTTGTTAAAGTGGATTCCAATATGAGCGTGACCGCCAATTTCATGTCGCTCATTTCGCGCTTTGCGTTGAACGTCGTCGTCGAGGGCCAGGGAGCGGTGTCGCTCGACCCGCCGCCGTTTTTGGGCAAGTACGACACCCTGACCGTGGTGACGCTGACCGCCGAGCCGGTGCTCGGATGGGAGTTCGTCGGCTGGAGCGGCGACCTGCAGGGAGGCGCCAATCCCGACTCCCTGGTCATGGATGCGGACAAGACGGTCACGGCGACTTTTCAGGAAATACAGTTCGGCTCCGGGGCTATGGAAATCGACACCACCTGGGACTTGCGCGATGCGGTCATGTTCGCCAACAACAACAGCACCATCGACACACTCCTGCTGACCACGTCCGGCGGCGTGTACACGTCGACCCAGGCGCCCGATGTCGCGGTCATGGCCCCGTTGACCATTATGGCCAAACCCGGATTGGAGGCCAAGCCCATCGTCACCAACAGCGATGAAGAAAAAAAGAACGACGATATCTTTCGCGTTTTTGACGATTTCACGCTCATCGGCGTGGTGCTGGACGGCGGACACGCCAGAACGCACGGCCCGAAATACGGCATTAGACTGCGCCACTACAGCTCCGATTCCGTGAAAACCGGCGCCAATATCACGGTCATGGATTGCGACTTTGTCAATTTCTTTGAAGACAAGGACATGAACAAGGACGGCCATTGCTTCAAGATCGATGTGGGCGTCAAGGCCGGGGTGGTGCATTTTGAAAACTGTACGTTCACCAACACCGGCTACGAAGCCATTCGCATCTCCGACACGGAGAAATGGGCCACCGATCGCGCCCTGGATTCGTTGATCGTGCGCAACTGCACGTTCACCAACATTGACGCCGAAGCGGTGCGCTACTATTCCGACGCCGATCCGGCCACGCCGGACGCCCCGGTACTGCTGGAGCATATCACCATCAACAACTCGGCGACGCGCGTGTTCTTTATTAAAAACAGCGGCGGCGCCATTGCGCGTGATATCATCGTCGCCAACAGTCGCAAATCCGGCCATGGCCGCGACGGCGACCTGATGGACGTGCAGGGCAACACCGGCGCGCCGAGTTTTGTCAGCGATATTGACACCTTTATGGTGGCCGCTGTGCCCATAAAGTCGACGGACGGCGAGGTGGATTCCACAACGGTATGGGGCATCGATCCGAAATTCGAGGATGCCGAAAATCTGAACTACACGCTGCTGCCGGAATCGCATCTTTACGGCCTGGGCCACGACGGCGAGGCGCTCGGCGATTTGAACTGGGCCATCAACGAACCGACGCATGTGATGTTGTCCGTGCTCATCGAAGGCGAGGGCGAGGTGCTGCTCGATCCCGGCCCGGTGGGCAAAACCTATGATCCAGGCCAGACGGTCACGCTGACGGCCCTTCCAGATTCCGGCTACAAATTCGTCGGCTGGAGCGGCGACCTGGACGGAACCGACAACCCGGCGGCGTTGACGCTCGATGCGTCAAAGAACGTGACGGCGATGTTTGAGAAAATCGACACGCGCGTGCAGGAACAGCTTCCGACGGAATACAGTCTGAGCCAGAACTATCCGAATCCGTTCAATCCTTCGACGACGATTAAATTTGCGCTCAAGGCGCCCGGGCATGCGATTGTCAAAGTCTATGATATGCTGGGCCGCGAAGTGGCGACGCTGGTCGACAAGGAGATGGTCGCAGGACGTTATGAAATTCAGTTCCACGATGTGACGTTGTCGTCAGGCGTCTATTTTTACACCATAAAGTCGGGCGAGTTTACGGCGACGAGAAAAATGATTCTTATGAAGTGATCTGCGTTCCCGGAGTCCGGCGCGTCCGGACTCCGGGGGACGTTGATGTTGGCTTTTAAAAACTGTTTGTTATTTTGCGACCAAGCGGCGCCCGGGGAGAGCACATCTTCTGTAACTATTCAACCTGAATTCAAAAAATTACTTTATCATCGTCTCGAAAAACACAACATCTCAAGCCCAAAAGTCATCGCCAAGGCGTCCCGCCCCGAAACCGTTATTGGGCTTGTAGAGGGAAACTCCTGATGCGTGAGATTGCCGCGCGCTTCCGCTAGCGGGACGCCTGCGGCGATCTCCGGATCAGAAAACATGATAACAGTTACCATCTCTTTTTGATTTTATTAATGTCGAGTCTTTGTGCCTTGGAGAAGGATGAATTTTTCAGGCTAAAAATGCGATTTTAATAAATTGCTGAAATTTTTTCCTTGACATTTTGCCAATATTTATTTACACTAAAACAGTTGTTGTATAGACAACCAGTCAAATTTTGCTTCGATCATATTCAAGCGAGTTGACATGCATCTTTCCCACGAATTTCACAGCTTTAATTTCCTTATAAATGATCATATCTCTATAATTAAATCACGGCAATTTTATATTGTGGTAATGTGACGGCCGTATATTCTTGCCATGTCGCAATAACCGCTTTTCTACGCAATTAAAATTAATCAAACGTCGAAAAAAGACCATTATAACAAGAATTTCCCAATCGTTGCTTAAACGCTAACTTAACCAAAGAGATGGAGTCCTATGAGATCTTTAAAAACTACTTTTGGCTTTGTTTTCGTTTTCCTGCTCGCCGTGCAATTTGTTTATGGCGGCACGACAGGCAAAATTAACGGTCGAATTACAGACAAGAATACAGGGGAAGGACTCCCTGCCGTTAATGTCGTCGTGGAGGGTACAAACTTGGGCGCCGCGACGGACGCCGATGGCTATTACTACATCATCAACGTCACGCCCGGCACCTATAATCTGGTCATTTCGATGATCGGTTATGCTCCGTTAAAAATCGACGGCGTTCGCGTTTTCGTCGATCGCACAACATCGCAGGATGCACAGTTGTCCGAAGAGGTCATCGAGGGCGAGGCCGTGGTTATTGAAGCCCAAAGGCCCCTCATTGAAATGGACCGCACGAATACGGCCTCTTACATCAACGATGAAACCATAAGGGACCTGCCGGTTCAGGAAATGAGCGAAATCATTCAATTTCAGGCCGGCGTTGTCACCGGCGCCGGTGGGGAGATGCACTTTCGCGGCGGCCGCGAGCGGGAGGTCGCCTATATGATTGACGGCGTGCCGGTGACCAACACTTTTTCGCAATCCGGCGGCAGCAATGTGGCCATTGAAAATTCGATCATTAAAGAGCTGCAGGTCATCACCGGCACCTTTAACGCCGAATACGGCTCCGCGCAATCCGGCATTATCAATGTGGTGACAAAAAGTCCGGCGCAGCAATTTCATGGCGAACTGCAGATATTCGGCGGCGACAATGTGAGCAACAAGACGGATCGCTTTATTGCCATCAACGAGTTCAACCCCATCTCGGAGCGCGATCTTCAGGCGACATTGAGCGGGCCGCTGTTTAAGAGTCGAAAGTTCGGCTTTTTTGCAACGGCGCGATATTATCAAAGCGACGGCTATCTTTACGGCGAGCGCCGATACAACCCACGGGACGGCTGGAAAATCAACGCCTTTCGCTATTGGTTCACGCAACATAACGCCGGTCAGATATCGGATTATGGCCGCATCCCCCTGCCGGACTCTCTAAAGACAGGCGATTATGCACATGTGCCGATGAATCCCAGCCAAAAGTTGACATTTACCGGAAAACTGAGTTTTATCCCTGTTCCCACAATCGGCCTGACCTATTCGATTTTTGCCGCCTCCAGCGAGGGTCAGGGATACAGCAATTCATGGCGATACGCGCCGGACGGCCGCGGAAAGGGCTACGGCTCCTCTTATCACCATTTCCTGACTTTTCGACATAACCCCAGTCCCCGTTTATTCTATAATGTCCGCTTGTCCTATCAGTATAATCATTCCTGGTATAATCCTCTCAACGATTCCAGGATCGCCGAATATCCCGGCGACGACGGCCTGCTGCCCATGGGCGCTTCCGACGACCAGACCGGCTTTGTACAGGGCGACAACCAGTGGGGGCGCGGCTACAATACCAGAAAAGTGTACATGGCTAACGGCGACGTCAACTGGCAGATCGACAAGCACAATTTTATTAAACTGGGTTTCGAGGTCAAAGGTCATGATGTCGAATACCATACGCAGCCCTATGTGGCCACCGAAGAGTGGCGGAGTTACCAGTATACCACGGCCATAAACGGCAAGGGACTGGAATTTGACGAATTCTGGGATTTGATGGTCGACTATTGGAAAGGGTGGAACGAGGAGTATGGAACGACCAAGCTCAGACCCGCGAAAATTACCGACGGGAGTTATGTGAATTACACGCGAAGACCCGTGGAATTCGCCGCTTATATTCAGGACAAGTTGGAATTGGGCGAATTGGTGCTGAACGCCGGCCTGCGCTTTGATTATTTCGATCCGAGGGCAAAAACGCTGGTCAACGAACGCGCCCTGTCCGACGGCATCGGCGATCCGAAAAATTTAAAGGACGCCAGCGCTAAAACCAAGCTCAGTCCGCGTTTAGGCTTTTCTTTCCCCATTTCGGACAAAGGCGCTTTCCACGTGTCTTACGGCCATTTCTTCCAGATGCCCAGCCTGGAAAAGCTTTTTGAAAAGCCGATCGATGAAAATATGACTTCCCTGCTTTTGGACGGGACGCGAATCGGCGACACCGATTTAAAGCCGGAAGTGACCATCGCTTATGAAGTGGGATTGCAGCAGCAGTTGGGCTCTGAATATGCGATGGACATTACCGTCTATTACAAGGATATTCGCAACCAGTTGGGTATCGAGGCTGTTCGTACGGTGGACGCCGTCGGTTATACGCGTTATATCAACCGGGACTATGGAAATGTCAAAGGCATTACCTTTGCGCTCGAGAAATTACGCACCGGCCTCTTTTCCGGCACCGTGGATTATACTTTACAGTATGCCAAGGGCAGCGCTTCGGACCCCAACTTTTTACAGCTCATCGAGGTCGCCACGCGCTTGAGCGGAGAACCGGTGCAGTTTCCGGAACGGCAGATTTTACCACTGGAGTGGGACCAGCGTCACACGCTGAATTTGACGCTCAATTTGAGCAAATCCAACAACTGGTCGGTCAGCGCCATCGGCAGCATCGGCAGCGGATTGCCCTACACCCCTTCCAGCGTCGAACAGTTGCAGCTTCCCACGCGGGAGTTTAAAAACAGCGCACGCAAGCCAATGCGCTATAATCTGGATATCAAAGCCAGCAAACAGTTCAGGCTGGCCGGCATGAATTACACCGTCTTTTTACGAATCTACAACGCCCTGGATCACCTCAATGAGAGATATGTCTATTCCACAACAGGACGCGCCACTTACAATGCCCGTCTGCCTGTTGATGAAGCGATCCAACTGGAGATGCTCAAGCGAGGCGGTCAGTTCACCATGCAGGAATGGGATAATCGGCCGAGTTGGTTCTCGCAGCCGCGAAGAGTTCAGCTTGGTCTGTCAATGAGATTCTAGCGTAATTTGAGAACAAGGTTTGGTATTCACAAATAAAGGGAATGGCTTTTCATGAGAAATTCAAGAGACAGTTTTAACGCGATTTTCAGACCGGGAACTCGAGCGTTGCTCTCCTTTTTATGTGCGTTCTTTGTGTTTGCCGGCATTGCGTTCGCTGAGGAAGAAGCAATAAAAGCCCAGTACAATAAATCCGGCGACCAACCCCTGAGCTGGCTGAGCAGTCGAAATTCCTCGCCGCGGCTGATGAAAAAGCTTCAGGAAGAGGGCTGGCAAAAGTATGTTCGCTTGTCCAAGCACGACGGCAATCTCATCGAAACCGGCTGGGTGAACCAGGGACAGTTGGCCGACGGTTACATCAGCGGCCCAAACTGGCCGATGATCTGGCCGAGGGGCAGCGGCATTGAATACGGCTATGTGTTCGTCTTTTTTGTCGCCGCCGAGGTGGTCGATGCAAACGGCAATATCGTCCATATCTCCTCGGATCGCTTTCATCGCGGCGGCATCGAACA
>JAJRST010000415.1 GCA_024278645.1 bacterium
GAACCGGAAAGGGAAAGGTCCGCGTCGCCGGTGTTTTCAATTGTGAACGTAACGTCGGTGTTGCTGTTCAGAGTTTGAGAGCCGAAATCAAAGCCGCCGCCGTCGGCGATGGCGGTCGTCGCCTGTTTCAGGTCCATTTCCGGCGCCGGAGAGTATTCCATCATTTCTATTTCCTTGATTGAAACCACGATGGCGTTTGGATCTCGCTCTGTTATATAAAGTCTATAGTATCGAAAAGTGGAATTGTTGGCAAACTCGAACTCTCTTCTCTCATCGGCGTTGCTGACTATACTTTGGGAAACAGTGTGTATATCGGTCCATGAAGAAAAGTCATTGCTGCCCTGGAAAATCCAGCTTCGGGGCGCTTCAAATGCGGAGCTGCTGCCTTCCAATGTGTATTTTCGAATACATTTTTCGTTGCCGACGCCAAAATCAAAAGCTATCCAAATGGGAGGAGGGTCGTTGCAAACCCAGGCGGTCACAAAGTTGTCGTCGAAAGCCCAACCCGGCTGAGCAGTGAAAAAAGAAGATGATGCACTTGCCGTGCCGCTGCCGGTCAAATCCCCCGTGTACCCCGCAAAGAGCGGGGCTGAAAACAGCGCCAAAACCATAATGACGCTTATACCGATTACATTTTTATTTGTCATGATATCCGTCTCCTGACTTGTTACCTGTCTGTGATCTTAAATGCAAAACGCGGGATGTCGTGTGGCGGGTGCGGCCCCAAAGTCCGTGTGTTTGATGTTTTTTGTCTTGTTTTTGTCGCCGGTTGTTGTGAATTAAAACCGACATGAATTTTTAATAAATGCCCGCCAAAAAATAAACAGTTTTGCAACTGGAATTTGTGATTTGAAATTTCTCGACGCCAATTTACAGTTCTTCAAAATAAAAACCCTGGCGGGCGTCGAGTCCCGCCAGGGTGTGTCTTCGCGTTATTGCATTAATGTCATCTTTTTAGTTTCATTAAACTCGCCGGCCTTGATGCGGTAGAGATAGACGCCGGTGGTCACTTTTTGACCGGCGGCGTTTGTGGCGTCCCACGAAATGCTGTAGACGCCGGCTTCCTGCCGGCCGGAGACGAGCTGTTTGACCAGGTCGCCCTTGATGTTGTAGACGGCGATGTTCACGTTCTGCGCTTCCGGCAGGGTGTAGCTGATCGTCGTCGCCGGGTTAAACGGGTTGGGATAGTTCTGGCCCAGGGAATATACCGTGGGCAACGCCTCAGTTTCCGTTTCAAAAGTGGATTTATCCAGTTCGAATCCGGGGTCGCCGAGCGCGATCTCCACCACCTGCCGCCAGGTTTGCGGCGAATAGGCCGGGGCGAGCGCGACGACCTTGATATAAGCGGCCGCCAGCGTGGCGTCAAAGTGATAGACGGTCGTTTCTTTTTTCAGGTCAAACACAGCGACCGGCGTAAAATCAGCCGAATCCGAACCGGCGATAGATGTCAGAATCTGCATTTGCGTTATTTGTCGCCGTTCCAAGCCGTTGTCGTCGGGGCCGTTGTCGACGATGATGGTCATTCGGTTGAACTGACACGGGCCGCCGTCCACCTGAAACACCGCCCAGACGTCGCCGTTGTCGTCGCCTTTAACGGTCGCCGTGCCGCTCCAGCCATAGACCACGCCGTCCACGGCGTTGCTCCAGGGCTCCTTGACAAAGCTGGGCGAGCCTTGGACAAAGGCGAGCGGCAGGTTCCAGGGAAGATCGACCTTTTCGTTATAGTCATCCACGATCGTCGAGTCGGTGTAATGGTAGCCGAACTTGATATGGTGCAAAAGAGCATTTTGACTGATGACGACTTTTTGGCTGGCGCCTCCGGTTGTGGAGACGCCTCCCTCGGGCAGCATCGTCTCGTCCACAGTCACGGTGTATTCGCCATTGTTCAGCTGGTTGAACTTGACCTGTCCGGCGTTATTCGTGACACGTTTCGAGTATGCGGCCTGGTTCTCGTCCTGCTCGAGTATGACGGTGACGTCTTGAAAGCCGCCCTCGCCGTCGTCCATGCGGCCGTTGGCGTTGGCGTCGTTCCACACCGTGGCGCGAACGGCGCCGAGCTGAGCGCCATTGCCTTTGACGAGAAAAGTGAATGGCGTGTCGTCGGCGTCGGAAGAGACGATGCTGATCAAGCTGGTGTATGTTATGCTCTCCTCGGGATCGAATATAATTTTAAATGTAAAACTTTCATTGGTGTCGAGCCAATCAGACTCTCCGTTGCTGAGAGGGCTGGACTCATCAAGCAGCAAGGAAAAGATTTGATCGTTGCCGCTGCCCAGGCTAAAGATATCAAGGGGCCAGTTGCCCGTATTTTCAATGGTGAACGACAGCGTGTCCCGGGCGTCGATCACGTAAACGCCTCCGAAATCCGTGCCTTTGGTCGAGCTCGGCTGCATATCGCCGTTTTGCAACGGCTGGGCGGCGGTCACTTTAATTTCTTCCTTGCCGCCGATGCCGCGCACGGCAAAGGTGTAAGGCGAATCGTCGGCGTTGTGAGCAATGGAAACCGTGGCGTTCGCCGTATCGGCGACCGTCGGCTTGAAGCGGATATCGAACACCTCTCTTTCTTCGGGCGCAATGGTCAAATTGTCCGGCTGCGAGTCGACGGAAAAATCGGATGAACCGCTTAATGTGACGCCGGGCGGCGACAGTACAAGGTCGGCGTTGCCCCTGTTTTCGATGTAAAAAGTCACCGTATATTCGCCGTCCGGCACATGTTCCCAGCCAAAGTCCGTGCCGTCGTCTTCGTCCGGCGTCATATCGCCGTCCGCGATGACCAACTCATCGTCCTCATAGATCACGATGTCGGGATAAACGCCCGTGCCGGAAAGGTTGATAATATAGGGATCTTTATCGCCGTCATTATTGCTGATGCTGAGTTGTGCGCTGAAAGAGCCTATTGCAGTCGGTGCAAATTTCACCGAAAAAGAGGTAGAGCTCGAAGGCGAAATCGGCGACGTCGGCTGCTGCACGACGCTGAACTGGTCGGCGTTGGCTCCGGAGATGGCAACAAACGGCGAACCCGACAGTATAGGGTTTTCGTTGCCATTATTCTCAATGGTGAACGAGACCTCGGTAGTGGCGTCTTTCAAGTGGGCGCCGAAATCATAATCGCCGCCGTTGTCGATGGCGTCGGCGCCCTGTTTCACTCCCATGTCTACGATTTTTTCCATCATATCAAATTCATTTATTTGTGCATAATAGGTGTCGGATGCTGAAATGAGAATTCGATAAAAGCGATAATAGTTGGCGTTTTGAAATTCAAATTCTCTTTCCGCATACCAACTATCTGCAAAGTTGTTGGATTGAGAGTGGAGGGTCGTCCATGCAGCGCCGTCATTGCTGCCCTGGAATTCCCAGCTTACCGGGTGAGAGGATGACGTGCTGGCTCTGCGCAACACATATTTTTCAATTTTTTTCTCATTTCCCGCCCCAAAATCGTACATGAGCCACTGGGGCCAAGCCTCGAAATACTTGCTCCTCCAGCCGTCATCCAAATTGTTGTTAAAGGCCTTGTCCGCATCATAGTCAGGGCTATAGTCCACCGAGGATGCACTGGCTGTGCCGCTGCCGGTCAAATCCCCTGTATAGTCTGCAAAAAGTGACGCTGAAATAAGCAGCATAAAAACAATGCTCGTAATAAATACATTCGTTTTCTTCATGATTTTCGTCTCCTGTTTCGTTAAAAATCCGTGGTCGTATGCGCATGGTTATGAAGGCGCGTGAATAACGATAGAGACCTCGTTTGCGCGCCGGCAAGAGCAGGGCGGCGCTCCCCTCGATATGGATGACCAGGTTTACGAACTGCTTGGGCAAAAAATGAATCGGTAAACAGTTGTCGATTTTCGAGTCGTCGTCAGTTTGGCCCCTGTGAAATC
>JAJRST010000416.1 GCA_024278645.1 bacterium
CCCCTTTGGCTACATTAAAGAATCATCCCAAAACAGGACAAGAATCTTTCAGCATGTTCATCAATCAGCATTTGTGATTCGATATTTAATTGGCGATGAACATTATTAAAATGTTCGACAAAAGCAACAGATGCAGAGAGTTGCAATTTCTCCAACTCTGTAACAAAGGATCGCTCCACTACTTCACCGGCGACAAAAATCCGATCCAGGGTCGCTACATTTAATTCTTCTTCCAAATACTCGACGAGCCTGGTTATTTCTTTATTCACAACAGCGGCCAGCTCCTCCGCGGCAAAGTCGCCGAGCAAGGCCTTTTTATCATCGCCGGGTACGGCCTTCTCCGTTGAAATGGCATACGCGCCATCGATGAGAATCGTATAGCCAATGCCTGTCGGCCAGAATTCGACCAGAGCGCTTACGCCATTGAGTTTATCGCCATAGGTTTGCTCAAGAGCACGGGTGGAAGCGAACACGTCAAGATCAATTGTTTGCAAGGATAAACGAGACTTTTTGAATATTTCGTCGATATAGGTCACAATAGCCTTGCGTATGGCCGCAAATACGACAACGTCGCTTTTTGATTTTGGCAAAATAATATGTTCAAAACCGACGTTATATTCGTCGCGCGGGGCAATGAGCGCTTGCTCCAGTTCCCACTCGATGTGCTTGCGAACGGCGTCTTCCGATAGATTCTTATCGACGGCAAATGTTTTCTTCAGGGCAAGTCGCCGGTCAATGCAAACGAGAGCGCTATCGACTTTCTCGTTAAAATTTTCAAGCGACTTGTCCAGAAGTTCGGAAAACCGGGGAATGAGTTTCTCATCTCCAATAACTGCATAGTCAAACGGCCTGGGCATCGGCATTTGCACAATGCTGGTCAGGTTCAATTTCCCATTCCACACTTCGGCTTCAATAAAACGAATCTGGTCGTGTGCAAAGCTAATGCCAAGCTTTATTGATTCGTTTGCCATATCATTCCCCATTTTCAAAAGTAACAACTGCTTTTAGTATATAATCGTTTCTCTGTCGATAATATTCACAAAAAAAACTTGAAAACCTTGTCTGGCCGTCAAATCACCATGTTTTTTCGCCGCTTTCTATGCCGCCGTGATTTTCAATCCTCAAACCGCCCAGGAAGTAAAGCTTAAAGTCTTTTTTGAGAGCCTCCTGATCCGTCGAATCCAGCGGGCAATAAATATTCACCAGCTTTGGCAGCGTATCATTATTTGCTTCAATGATATAAGGCTTCCCTGTCGTCGGACAGTTGTAAATCTGGTTCATCGTAGCCAGGGCGATGGAATCGATGCGTTCGGAATATTCCGGCCATGTTCTCAAGGAATCGAGGATAAAAGCCTCCGTTGTATCAAGGTCTACGGCATTGGCAAAGCTCAGCATCGAGTCGATCAATACAACTACAGGCACCTGCACCTTCAAAATGAACATGCTGTCGGGCGGTTCGCCAGACACGGAATCGACCTTGCATGGATGCCCGAAAAAGGAGGTGGAGTCTATGGCCGGCAGCGCTTCATAGAGAGAATCAAACTCTGTTGGGACGGTGATCGAGATGGTGTCGGCCAGCTCCTTAAAGCTATAGACAATATCCATTCCCAAAACAGAATCAATGCTTGTATAACGACGCAACAGTTTTTCCGTGGTGTCGGAAAGGATAAAATTAATAACCTTTTCAAGGGTGTCGTTGTAGGCAAGTTCGGAATCAAGATAGGTGACTTCGGCAAAGTAGATATGCCACATGTTTTCGTGACACTTTTCCGTATTTAATTCTTCCTGCTTCCAAACTTTTTTCGGATAGGTTAAGGTGAAAATGAGAGCAGCCGCCAACAATACAGCCAAAATCTCGAGCAGCAACGAGCCTCTGGGCCTTAGCGCGTTTTTCCCTTTTTGGTCTGACATCTTTCCTCCTAACAGAATAGATAAGTTTTAATTAGTCAACCGTTATATATTCTTTTATCTTTGTAAATGTTTTTGGTCCAATGCTTTTTACTTTTTGGATATCTTGAATTTTTTCAAAGGGGCCATATTCATTTCGAAAATCAACTATTTTTTTTGCCGTCGCCGGACCAATCCTCGGCAATGTTTGCAATTCCTGTAAGGAAGCGTTGTTGATATTTATTTTTCCGGTTATGGTTTCTTTTGAAATCGCGTCATATTGTTCTGTTTTCAGCTCTTTAACATCCGCGGATTTTTGCGCGCTCTGACGAAACTCCTCGATAATCTTGTCGCGTTCCACCGCCCATCTTGTGTCGGGCTGTTGCGCGTCATGATTGTGCCTATAGTATTTTACAGCCAAACCGACAAAAAACGCGGCCATAAGGAGAAGCAGAAACCTCTGCTCCTGTCTTGTGAAAGCAAACATATTACAGGATGGCTTCTTTCATGCGCTCAAAGAAGCTCTTGTCCTCTTTTTTGGGGTAAATATTTTCAGATGCGGAGAGTTCCTTCAAGAGTGCTTTTTCTTTACTGCTTAATTTTGTCGGCGTCCATACATGCACTTTGATGAGTTGGTCTCCGGTATGATACGAGTTGAGATGCGGTATGCCTTTTCCTTTCATTCGCAGTATTTTACCGCTTTGGGTGCCGGGCGGGATGGAAATCGTCGCTCGTCCTTTGAGCGTAGGCACCTCCACTTCATCTCCAAGTGCAACCTGCGTAAAAGCCAGCCGAAGATGGTACACGATATCATCGCCATGTCGTTCAAATTCGGGATGCTTCTTTTCTTCGATGATGACCAACACATCGCCTCGCGGCCCGCCGCGCGGACCAACATTTCCTTCGCCTCGAATAGTGAGATATTGCCCTTCCGCAATCCCGGCCGGTATATCCACTTCGATTGTGACTTCCTTGCGAACTCTGCCGTCGCCATGACATTTAGGACACGGGCGGTCAATAATTTGGCCTTCTCCACCGCATCTTTGACATGTTTGCGAAATAGTGAAAAAGCCTTGTCGATAGGCGACCTCACCGCGTCCATTGCAGGAGGGGCATGTGACTTTTGAGGTGCCTGGACTCGTTCCCAAACCACGACAGGCATCGCAGGCGTCATGTCGTTTCAGCTTTATTTTTTTCTTTACACCAACGGCGATCTCCTCCAGGGTGAGCTGCAAGCGCAACTGCAGGTCAGCGCCGCGTCTTTTTGCGGAGCGGCGTTGACCGCCCATGCCGAAAATATCGCCAAACCCGCCGCCAAAAACTTCTCGGAAAATCTCGAACGGGTCCGAAAAACCGCCGCTAAAGCCGCCGCTGAAACCGCCGCGCATTCCTTCCTTGCCAAAGCGATCGTAATTGGCTCGCTTTTGAGGATCAGAGAGTACGGCGTATGCTTCGCCAATTTCTTTGAATTTTTCTTCCGCCGCTTTATCGCCTGGGTTTTTATCGGGATGGTACTCCATCGCCAGCTTGCGATATGCCTTCTTGATCGTGTTCTGATCGGCATCCCGCGTGACGCCCAACAATTCGTAATAATCGATTTCCATAGTGCCCTTTATCGCAACGAAGGCAAATGCCTTCCTTTTTATTTACTTACAATAACCTTGGCGTGTCGGATGACGCGGCCATTAAACTCATAGCCTTTTTGATGTTCATCGACAACCGTATCCGGCTCCGTATCGCCGGACTCGACCTGCATCAAGGCGTCATGCTTTTCCGGATCGAAGGGCTGACCAATGGTTTTCATGGCCTCAAGTCCCTGATCCGACAGTATCTTCCGAAAATTCTTGTAAATCAATTCAATGCCTTGCCGCAGCGATTCGACGTCGCTTTCCTTGCCCGCCTGAATAAAACGCTCAAAATCGTCGAGAACCGGCAAAAGCGATTTTACAAAATCGGCGTTCGCCTGTAAAATCAGGTCTTTTTTTTCGTTAAAAGACCTTTTGCGAAAATTGTCAAATTCAGCCGCCGTGCGCAAGAGTTGATCTTTGAATTCATCGCGCTCGGCCAACGCCCTTTCTAATTCTTTTTTGTAATTGCGTCGCTTTGGCTTCTGTTGTGCTGTTTTAATGTTTTTTTTATCTTTCTCTTCAATCGATTATTGTTTGTTCATTGCTAAAATCAGTTGCTTGCTTTGGATATCAAATAATGCAATGTATCCGACATAAACTGCACAAGCGAGATAATCTTTGCATACTGCATACGCGTCGGGCCAATGACGCCGAGCATGCCTTTGGCGCCGTCAATTTGATATGTCGTGGTAATGACGCTGTAATTGCGCATCAACTCTTCCTTGTTCTCTTCGCCAATGACGATGCTGACGCCTTCATTGTTTTGCTCCGACAGCACGCGAACAAGAATATCTTTGCGATCAAGAAGCTCAAGAATGCGCCCGACATTTTCCCGGGAATTAAATTCCGGGTTTTGAATGACATGATGCGCCCCCGAAAAGTAAAAATCTCCTTCCGGCTCCATTTGAATGATATCGCTCGTTCGCGCCTTAATAGCGTTGATCAACGCTTTGCTCTCGGCGTCTACGTCGGTGAAACGCTCGTCAAAATATTGCGTCAATTGCTCGATTGACAACCCGTGCAAGCGCTCGTTAATCAGTTGAACGGTCTCGCTCAAAACGTCGGGGGAGACCTTGGTTTCAATTTCCAGGATGACCGATTTTACCAGGCCGGAGCTGACGCTGAGCACGAGCAGCAGTTTGTGATCCGCAATTTGCAGCAGCTCGACTTTTTCCAGCAGCCCCTTGGTAAAGCGCGGAGAAAGAACGACGCCGAGTTGATTGGATATTTCGCTCAACACCTGCGCCGTTTTGCTCACTATGACGTCAACATTCCTTGCAAATTTCGCCAGTTTGTCGATGATAATCGCCTGTTCCTGGTCGCTCAGCACGGCGCCGCCCTCGAGCGAATCCACATAAGCGCGGTAACCTAACGTCGTCGGCATACGTCCGGCTGAAGTGTGAGGCTGCCAAATCAGCCCTTTCTCTTCCAGATCAGCCATGACATTTCTTACAGTGGCCGGGCTGATATTCAGATTATAGTGTTTGGCGATAAAACGCGAACCAACGGGTTCCGCGTTTTGCACAAAGCCGTGCACAATTGCCAGAAAAACCTGACGTTCCCTTGTTGTCAGCGCTGGTTTTATCATTGCTCTTTATAAAAAGTAAAATCATAACATCCAAATTATCACAAAAATAATGATTTTTATCTGCCTTGTCAAGCGAAATTTCCTCGACAAAAGTTAGCTAAATTTATAAAAATCATCTATAAAAACCGTTTTACGGCAAAAAGGCTGCCGACAAGGCCAAAAAGGACGCCGGCCAAAAGCAACATGGCGTAAAAATAGTTGGGCAGCAAAATCAAGCCCGGCCATTGCAGCGCAACAAGTTGCATCAACAGATAGACTAAAAAAGCCGCGGCGCCGCCGCCCAGAAAGCCCTGCAAAACACCTTCGATAATGAATGGCCGGCGAATGAAAGCATCCGTGGCGCCGACCAGCTGCATGGTGTCAATAATTGGCCGGCGCGCTAAAATAATGAGCCTGATCGTATTGGAAATCATAAACAAAGAACCCGCAAGTACAATGACAAAAATAGTGTACAAAACGATCCTGGATATCCTTGAAAATTTTACCAGTGCGTTAAAGGCGTCCTGATGCAGAACGACCTCGTCGATTTCCGGCCTTTTTTGCAGGTCTTTGGCAATTTTTTCCAGATTCAGTTTCACCTTTGTATCTTCATTCATTAAAATGACCAGAGAAGCAGGCAACGGGTTTTCCTCAAGTGCGTCAAAGATATCTTCGCCAAAGACCTGTTTAAACTCCGACGCCGCCGCCTCTTTTGAAATAAACCGAACTTCCTTAACGCCAGGCATTTGCCTGAATTCGCGGTTCAGGCTTTCTATTTCGGCGTCGGTCAACGTATTGGAGAGGTAGACTTGCATGTCATAATTGGCATTCAAAACATTGACAATACGATAAACATTTGAAGAAAGAATGGCAAAAACGGCAAGAATAAACAAAAGAAAGAAAATGGTAAATATTGTGATAAACGTGGACAAGCGCGCCTTGGAAAAACCGGAAATAGCCTCTTTTATGCTGTAAAACAGGGTCATAATCGTTTAAATAATCTCGCCGTTTTCGATTCGGATGATGCGGCCATTGTAGTTTTTGACCATTTCATAGTTATGGGTCGCCACAAGCAGCGATGTGCCGCGCAAATTGATACGAACGAGCACGTCCATGATTTCGCGCGACGTCACCGGGTCCAGGTTGCCGGTGGGTTCATCCGCCAGAAGAATGTAGGGCTCGTTGACAATGGCTCTGGCAATGGCGATTCGCTGCTGTTCGCCGCCGGAAAGTTCTTGGGGGTATTTGCGCGACTTGTGACTCAAGCCGACGTCCGCCAGCGCGCGCAGAACCCTTCGCTTGATCTCCTTGTTTCGTCTTCCCACCACCTCTAATACAAAAGCAACATTGCGAAAGACATCGCGGTCGTTCAGCAGTTTGAAATCCTGAAAAATAACGCCCAGCCGGCGTCTTAAATAGGGAATTTCTCGCTTGGCAATAAAAAGCGAATTAAATTCGGATACGACGATATGGCCTTCCGCCGGCCATTCGTCCAGGTAAATGCCCTTCAAAACAGTCGACTTGCCGGCGCCGCTCGGGCCGACAAGAAAGACCATCTCCCCCGGCGCCACCTGAAAGGAACATTTACGGATGCCGTCTCCCGTGGGATAGGTTATGGTTACATTATGCAGCTCTAACATGAATAAAACTCATGGCTTTTGAAGGACAAAATGGACTCGTTCGCTTTTCTCGGTAAATGGCTGAAAGGTAAAATCCTTATAGCCCGCCGCCATTTTAAAGGGCGTTTGATGAATAAATGCAATAATCTCATCCAGCGGGCGAATGACTTGTCGATGCGTTTCACAATAGACGACGCCGGGACGGCTTTTCAGAGTGATTTCAAAATAGTTCTTTTGCACATTGCCGGAGCCGTCAAAGGAGGACTCTCGAAGATAAGCGCCGCGTGAAACCTTGTCTTTTTGCCTGTAGCGAGAAAATTCACGAAACGAATTCTGCAACGTGCTGACGTCAAAAATAAACAGGCCGCCGGGTTTCAGAATGCGATAAACATCAACAAGGCAGTCCTGCCAGTCCCGATCCTGCAAAAGATAATTCATGCTGTCGTACAAGCTGATAACAGCGTCGGGCTGACGTGGCAGCGGCTGTCGACGCATATCCGCGCAATAAAGTTGCATGTTCCAAGCCTTTTGTTCCGCTTTCATCCTTGCCCGCTTTAGCATGGCAAGAGAAGCATCCGCGCCGACGACCTTGTAGCCCAGCTCCCGCAAAATGGCGCAGCAGCTTGCGGTTCCGCATGAAATGTCGACAATCCAATTCACCTTAACGTCAAGGCTGTGAATAATATGATCGACGTAAACAGCCCATCGCTCATAATCGACATGCTCCATAACGTCGTCATAAATCTCGGCCAACGCCGAGTATGGCGGAACCGTCCTTTTCAAAGCGCCTTTAAGCATAGCTGTCAAATATACGCAGTTTTTTTTAAAATACAAATTCAATAGCGCAACGGCGAAACAC
>JAJRST010000417.1 GCA_024278645.1 bacterium
ATTTCGTCCCAATGATGCGTGTAGGCCTGGGACATCATCGCCTGCGTCCATTGCATATAGATGTCGGCATGACAACTATAGCAGGTTTCCGGCTTTTCGAATTGATCGTACGTTTTGGTTCCGAGGGCCTCATCGCCGCTAACCGACGTTTGCGCGATCGCGCTCGCACAAAAACGCAGCAAGACTAGTACAAGAATTCGTTGCATTTTTGTTCCCCTTTTCGTATGTATGGATGTGAATTCATATTAATTTAATAATTGTTTTATCGCGATCAAGGAAAAAGAAAAAAAGATGGAATTATCCATGTGGGAGGGGGCGTTCGAGCGCTGAACAGCGTGTTCAAGATTATTTTGTGCGTCGCTTTGTAATCGTGCGGATGCCGCGGCTTTTGTGAGATTTATACCCCTCTTTTGCCAGGGCCCAACCTTCCTTGCCGCTCAGCACAAGCCCGGCGCCAAGCATGAGCCAGCTAAAAAGGTATACGCCAAGCCCAAGATAAAAGTCGATGGCAAACAGGGGCAGGGCTATTTTACCGACGATAAAGTTGGAAATGAGGAGAAACACGCCAAAGAGAAAGAGCTTTGATACACGACAGCTCCCGTCCGGCGCCTTGGTTGTGGACATTCTATTCGCCATGTTTTTGTTTTTTATGCCACCTCAAAAAGATATAGGCAGACGCAACGGCCGGCTCTTGTACCCGGCCGCAACGGCAGCTTTTGAAAAGCAACGGCGGAAAAACTTTCCGCCGTTGCATAAGGATTACGGGTAAATCCAGCCCGGCGTATGCCCTTTGATTTTTTGTGGAAATTCGTTTGTCGTGCCGAGGTCCAGAATGCGAATATTGCGCCAGCGGACCTGGATGCCGCTTTCCTTGCGGCTGTGAACCTGCAAGCCGATAAAGCCCTCGGCGGTCATGGCGTCCACAAGGTTGGCGCAGGGGACGCCGTTCAGCCAGGTGCGGATGGAGTTGCCGATGGCTTCGATGTGCAGCTTGTTCCACTCGCCGTGTTTGAAAGCGTTGCGTGCCGCTTCGTTGTGGCGCAGATCGTACAGCCAGCCGCGTCGCGCTTCATCGTAAATGCCGCCGGTCCAGGCGCGGCTCGATGGATCGATTTCGACCTGGTAGCCGTGCACGCGGCTCTGGCGATATTCCGGGATGCTCAAGGCGCGAATCATGACACCGGAGTTCATTTCTTCGTCGGCCAGGAATTCGAGCTCCAGAATAAAGTTGCCGTAGGTGTTTTGGTGCACAAAAAGCCGTTCGGCTCGCCGACGACAGAGGTGCCGACGATGACGCCGTCTTTGGCCTCGAACTTTTGTTGGCCGTTTTTTACCTCCCAGCCGTCCAGGTTCTTGCCGTTAAACAACTCTTCCCATTGCGCGTTAAGGCGATTGCCGGCAAAAGCAAGGGTCGCCGCCAACAACGCAATCGCAATGATGGTTTGTTTATGCAACTTCATCTTTACTCCTTTCTTCGCAGTCTATTCTGTTTTCGCTTGAGGTTTGCTGTCATCGGTTTTCGGAGGTTCGGATTTTTTGCGCGTGCGCGTTGCGCGTTTGGGTTTTTCTCCACCGCTTGCATCGGTTGATTTTGTCTTTTCGGTTGTCGTCGCCTTTTTTGCCGGTTCTTTTTTGGGCTCGCTTTTTGGCGCCGCCGCGGTCGCCGTCTTTTTCCCTCGGGAAGCGTCTTTTGGCGTCTTCTTTTCAGCGTCCGTTTTGGCTTCTGTCTTTGCTTCTTTGGGCTTTTTGATGTCAGACTTGACCGCCGTCGCCTGACTTTTTGTTTGTTCAGGCGCCTCGCTGGTCGTCGCTGCGGCGTCCGCTTGCAAATCGGTGGTCGATGCCGCTTTTTCTGTTTTGCCCTTGTCTTTTGACCCAAGCAGGAACAGCAGAATGGAGAGGAGCACCAGGGCGATGCCGATGCCCAGGAGCCATATTCCGGTCTGCCTGATGCGCAGCGCCGCTTCCTCGCGTTGTGCGAGTTCGATCTCTTTTTCCTCCAGGCGCTGCCGCAGCGAATCCAGCTCCGCCTGCTTTACTTTTAGCAGCGTCTCCTTTTCCTGCAGCGACTTTAGCATGGCTTCGGTCTCGGCCTGCATGGCTTGAAGTTGTTGCGCTTTGGATTCCAGGTCCGGCTGCAGCCGCTCGCTGGTTGCAGGGCGTTCCTGTTGTTCGCCGGGCGCCCGTGGAGTCGTTTTTTGCTGCGTTTCAGTACATGAAAAAAGCAACAGCATTGCCCATAGCGTTGCAACCGGCAGAATAAAATAGCGTTTATGTTTCATTTTTGTGCCCCTTGTTAAATGTGCAGCCTGCGATTTTACAGCTTGAAACATACTATATTTATTAAAGATTCCAAGTAATTAGTTGTAAAATGGATTATATATGAGCAAAATTTTCTTGATTATCGCCCTGCAAGTGGGTATATTGTTTTTCTATTATTTTGTCTATCTTTTATAAATTAATGTTTTAGAGGCAATAATATGGAACTCGGACGCGTTGAAGGCGCAGTCGTATCCACGGCCAAGGTCGATCGCTTAAAAGGTTACAAGCTTTTGCTGGTCAACTTGCTCGGACCGGACGCCACGCCGACGTCAAATTACCTGGTCGCCGTCGATACCGTCGGCGCCGGCAGGGGCGAGGTCGTCATCCTTGTTCGCGGCAGCTCGGCGCGCCAGGCAAAGTCCTTGCAAAGCGTTCCGACAGATACGAGCATTGTCGCCATTGTGGACTCTATCGAATTGCAGGGAAAAATTGTATTCGACAAGGCAAAGGGGGACTGATGCGCCTCGGTCGTGTCGTCGGCAGGGTGTGGGCTACGATAAAAGACGGGCAGCTCGACGCCGTCAAACTCGCTGTCATGCAGGTTGTGGATGAGAACGAAAAGCATACAGGCGCGACCTTTATTGCGGCGGACACGATCGGCGCCCGTGACGGCGACCTTGTCTTTTGGGTCGGCGGCGCCGAAGCGACGCGCGCCCTCCCCGATCGCAGCATCCCCAGCGATGTCTCCATTGTCGGCCTTGTGGATTCTCTTGATGAATGATAAAATATGACCCTTGGAAAAGTGATAGGCAGCGTTGTCTCTACCATGAAGCATAGCTGTTACGAGAATAAAAAATTAATGTTGGTCAAACCGGTCTCTCCGTACAATAAGGAGGGAAAGGGCGTTATGGTTGCCGTCGATCTCGTCGGCGCCGGAAAGGGCGATGTCGTGCTCATCTCTTCCGAAGGACGCGCGGCGCAGGAGCTGCTGAATTTTCCTGCACGGATGCCTTTGCGTTCCATCATCGTCGGCATTGTCGACAGGATCGAGACGGGGGATGTCTGAAATGTCCGCCCTGGAATTGCAACAGCTTGTCGAGAAAATTGTGCAACGCGTCATGCAGCGCATTGAAGATGATGCGGAGTTGTCCCGCTTGATCAAATCGGATGAGCAGAAAGCGTCCGTTAAAGCAACGGCGGCGGGAAAAGTCGCCGCCGGAACGACATCGAGTGCGGCGGATAAAAGATTGTACACGGAAAGTGATATCCTGGCATTGGCGAAACAGGGCGTCGGGGAACTTGTCGTCGCCGGGAAGACAATTATTACACCCGCCGCTCGGGACGCGGCCAAGCTCAAAGGCATTGAAATCAGGAAAGAATAGTTGACATCGAATTTTAACTGATTTTCCTGCATAGTTTTCTTGTTCTTATTCAAAGTTGGATAATATGTCATTGATCGATAAAGTGAAATCCGCCGGGGTCGTCGGTGCCGGCGGCGCCGGATTTCCCACGCATGTCAAGCTGCAAGCCCGGGTGGAGTGGTATCTCGGCAACGGCGCCGAGTGCGAGCCGCTCATGCACAAGGACCGCGAGCTGATGACCTATTTCCCCGATGAGGTTGTTCAGGGTTTGCAGCTCGCAGCCGCGGCGGTCGGCGCCGGGCGCGCCGTCATTGGCATTAAGAAAAAAAATCATAAAGCCATCAAGGCGTTGCAAAAGGCCTGTTCCGGTACGAACGTCAAGCTGCATTTTTTTGACGACTATTACCCGGCGGGCGATGAATATGAAGTGGTGCACACCATCACCGGTCGGCTCATCCCGCCGCAGGGTCTGCCGTTGGACGTCGGCTGTGTGGTCAATAACGTGGAAACGCTTTACAATCTTTGCCAGGCGGACCAGGGCAAGCCGGTGACCGATACTTTCATGACCATCACCGGTATGGTGAAAAAACCGCTGAGCACCTGGGCGCCCATCGGCATGCGTGGAAAAGATGTTCTGGAACTTGCCGGCGGTGTGACGCAGGAGCCGTTCAAGGTCATGGAGAGCGGCTTGATGATGGGCAAGGTGGTCAAGGATTTGAACCAGCCGGTCGTCAAAACGACCGGCGGCTTGATTGTGCTGCCCGCTGATCACAATCTCATGCAGCGTTATTCCAGGACGCCGCAGCAAATGGCGCGCATCGGCCATTCCGCCTGCGACCAGTGCAGCTATTGCACCGAACTGTGCCCTCGCTACCTGCTCGGCTACGACGTGCAGCCGCATCTCGTCATGCGCAGCCTGGGCTTTTCCGCCATGGGGGCGGAGCTTTGGAACAAATATGCGCTGCTTTGCAGCCAGTGCGGTTTGTGCACCTTGTATTCGTGTCCCGAAGCGTTGTATCCGCGCGAAGCCTGTTTCGATGCAACAACCGACCTTCGTAAGGCAGACCGGGGAAAATGGGACGGACCGCGGCAGGTCAAGGTGCACGCGACAAAGGAATATCGTCGCGTTCCCGTAAAGCAATTGATGACCCGTCTCGGCGTGACGCGCTACGAAGCGGAGGCCGGCTATGTCAAGCTGGATATACAGCCAAAGCAGGTCTTTATTCCGGTAAAGCAGCACGTAGGCGCCGCGGCGCGGCCCATCGTTAAGGTCGGAGAAGCCGTGGCCAGGGGGCAGCTCATTGCTCAAGTTCCGGATGGGGCGTTGGGCGCCGCCGTTCACTGCAGCATTAACGGGCGCGTCGTCGACATTATGGATGATATGATTGTAATCGAGGCATAAATGAAAGCAGATGCACTAGGCTTGATAGAATTGAACAGCATCGCCGCCGGACTTGAGGTTGTAGACGCCATGCTCAAGGCATCGCAGGTGGAGTTGCTGATCGCGCGTACCATTTGTTCCGGCAAATATTTGGTCATCGTCGTCGGCGATGTAGCCGCCGTGCGCGCCAGCGTCGACAGCGGCATGGCGCTGGCCGAAGGCGCGGTGATCGATCATATTGTTCTGCCCCGGGTGCACCGCGATATTTTGCCGGCGGTGTCCGGCATCAATCATTTGTTCGAAATCAAATCGCTGGGCGTCATAGAGTCGTTTTCCGTCGGCTCGCTTCTCGAAGCGGCCGACGCCGCGGCCAAAGCCGCCAATGTTGAAATTGTGGAAATTCGTCTGGCCATGGCGCTTGGCGGCAAGGCGTTCGTCACCCTGACCGGCGATATCTCCGCCGTGCGCGCCGCCGTTGACGTCGGCGCCGATCTTGTTGCGAAAAAAGGCTTGCTGGTGAACAAGGCGGTCATCGCCAAGCCGGATCCCGGTTTATACAGGGATTATATCTAAGTTGAATGATCTGTTTTATCGAGACGAAAAAAATGACAAACAACGATATTGCAATTCGTATTGAGAAAATAGTCCGGCAGGTCGTCGACGAGGTGCTGCCGCCTTTTGGCGAGCGCACCGTGCCCATCGGCATCTCGGCGCGACACATGCACATTACCCCCGAACACCTCGAGGCGCTTTTTGGTCCCGGCGCCCGATTGACCAAAATGCGCGATCTGACGCAGCCCGGCGAATTTGCCGCCAACGAGACCGTGGCCATCATGGGGCCAAATCGTCGCATCTTTGGCAAGGTGCGCATCCTTGGCCCGACGCGCAAGATTACCCAGGTGGAACTGTCCTACACGGACGGCATTTTCCTCGGCATGAAGCTGCCGCACCGCATATCCGGCGACATCAAAGGCTCGGCGCCGGTGACCCTTATCGGCCCGGAAGGCGTGCTTCGCCTGCCGGAAGGCGCCATCCGCGCCATGCGCCATGTGCACATGAGCCCGGAAACGGCCGAACGGTTAGGGTTGAAGGCCGGCGACAAGATCAGCGTAAAAGCGCACGGTCCGGCCAGTTTAACCTTTAACGACGTCGTCGTACGCCTTGGCAAGGGATTGATCTTGCAAATGCATGTGGATACGGACGAAGCAAACGCCGCCGGTCTGGATCGGCACGGCGCGTTTGGTGAAATGATTTTCTAGGAGTTTTTGGATGGACGATAAATTGGTCTCCACCATTGTTGAGCAGGTTGTGGCGCGACTGATGGCGGAAGAAGAGGATGCGGCGTCGCCGGTCGGCGC
>JAJRST010000418.1 GCA_024278645.1 bacterium
CGCTCGATCCCGGGTTTTTACCCGTCGGCTATAATAGCGTTTATTGGGACGGACGCGACGAGTCCGGCGACCGTTTGGCAAACGGGGTTTATATTTATAAGATCAGCGCCGCCACGGAGAACGAGTCGGCCGAAGTGGTCGGCAAAGTGATCGTCATGCGATAGCAAATCTTTTTTCCTGACAATCAGGTGTGTACAGGGTGTGGATAACTTGTTCGTTTGTTTAAAACAAACATAATTCATTGTATTTCGCAAGCATCTGATTTCTCTCCTCGGTGCTGCTCCTTGGCCGATTATCCGCTTATTAATAAATAATAACTTATCAACCTGTTGTTGTTTTTGTAAGTTGTTGAAAAACAACAATCAAAAAATCTGCTCTCAAACAAGGATTTCCCCGCAGGGAGAAGCGCACTCGCTAAGTGCGTGTTTTTCAAAAACCGAATGTAAAAATTTATTTTTTTCTTGATTTTTGTAAAATTCGGTTTTTGTGAAAAAAATGTGGATAACTTGGGGATATTTGAGGTGTTGATGTTAAAAATATTGCATCCACAATATATAGATTTGTTACTATCGACACCCCTAAATCTGCTCTTGAAAAAGAGTTCAACCCTGCATGTTGCGTTATGTTTTGCCGCCGAGATCGCTGAGAAAATATTTTCTACTTTGTGCCAAGCTGCGGCTTGGCAAAGGCGGACGCAGCCGTCTCAGCCAACCGGCCTGCGCAGCCAGGCTCCGGCCTGGCAAACGTATCTCGTTCATCGTCCTGGAAATTGAAATGCCAAGCCGAGCTTGGCTTGAGTTATGTTGCGCATTTTGCTTTCCGCAGGCGCGCCAAGGCGGGAGCTTTGGCGCGAGGCGGGTGGGCGGAGTTTGTATTCGAGTGTGGCGCCGGAGCTTCCACCTCGTTGCCAAGCTCCACCTCGTTGCCAAGCTCGGCTTGGCAACGCCGGACGCTGACGAGTCAAGTCACCGGCCTGCGCAGCCAGGCTCCGGCCTGGCAAACGTATCTCGTTCATCGTCCTGGAAATTGAAATGCCAAGCCGAGCTTGGCTTGAGTTATGTTGCGCATTTTGCTTTCCGCAGGCGCGCCAAGGCAGGAGCTTTGGCGCGAGGCGGGTGGCCGGAGTTTGGATTCTGGTGCGAGCGTGCGATGATTAAAATCAGGCCGCCGACTGGTAAGGCTGAATTTCCTTGTCCAAACGTTCGGCTATTTTATCCCTGGCGACATCCAGGTCGTAATCCATTTGCAACCCCAGCCAAAATTGCGGCGACATGTCAAAAAATCTCGCCAATCGAAGGGCCGTGTCCGCCGTGATGCGGCGCTTGCCCTGCACGATTTCATTTATCCTTCGCGCCGGAACGCGGATATCAAGCGCCAGGCGGTTCTGGCTGAGATGCATGGGCTTTAAAAACTCTTCCAGCAAGATTTCTCCCGGGTGCAAGGGAGGCATTTTTTTAGGCATCATTTCTCCTAATGATAATCTACTATTTCCACATCATAAGCGTCATTCTCGTGCCATTTGAAACATACTCTCCATTGGTCGTTTATTCGGATGCTGTGTTGACCTTTTCGAGCGCCTTTTAGCGCTTCCAATCGATTTCCCGGTGGAACAAGCAAGTCTTGCAATGTTTCCGCCCGATTTAACATACGCAATTTCCTCAAGGCAGCGCGCTGAATCTTGTCGGGAAATTTATTGGAAAATTGTCGAGTAAATATCTTTTTTGTTTCCCTGCATTTGAATGATCTTATCATAAAAAAATATATAACGTATGACGTTAAATGTCAAGCGGAAATATATCAACGACATCTCCTCGTTGTCGATCTCCAGCTTGACGGCAGTGGACATGCCAGGCAGGGCTTGGCTCACGTAGTGTTGCTCGTTTTGACTCCCGTAGGCGCGCCAAAGCCGGAGCTTTGGCGCGAGGGAGGAAAGCAGGAGCTTTGCCGCGAGGCGGGTGGGTAGAGTCCATCTCGTAGCCAGGCGGCCGCTCTGGCAAACGCAAAATTATCATTTGTATTTTAGCGGAAATTTCTTTATTTACGATCTGTAATAGATTGCAGCTTGTTCAATCCCATTCTTTTAATCGAGGCCTTTTTCATGCCATTAACAGATTTATTTTACATGGCGCTTTTTGGCGCGGCTGTGCTGGTTCTCATTGGATTGGCTGAAATTATTCGTCGTCTTGTGCACTGGTCCGCGGAAGCGACGCGAAAGTTGGTGCACATACTTGTCGGCGTGCTGGTCGCGGCGACGCCGTTTGTGTTTCAATCCCAATGGCCCCCGGTTGTTTTGGGCGGCGCTTTTGCCATGTTGAATTATTTCGCCATTCGCTACGGCTTTTTCAAAGGCATGCATGGCGGGGACCGGCGCAGTTACGGCACGGTGTTTTATCCCCTCTCTTTTGTTATTCTGACGCTGGCGCTGTGGCATCATCATAAAGTGATATTTGTTGCTTCCATGCTGATTATGGCCCTGGCGGACGCGGCGGCGGCCATCGTCGGCGAACGCATACAAAAGCCGCGTGTGCTGCATTTTGGCCCGGAGCCGAAATCCTTGCAGGGGTCCGCGGCCATGTTTCTGGTCTCGTTTTTCATCGTGTTGATCTGCCTGCTGGTCGCCGCTCGTTTCGGTTTGTATGATTTTTCCATTGGGCGCATCCTTGTCATGACGCTCATCGTCGGCGTCATCGCCACGGTCGCCGAAGTTGTCTCTTTCAGAGGCTCGGACAACCTGAGCGTGCCGCTGAGCGTCGCTTTTGTCATGTATTACTTGATAACCGGATCTCCTCAGGCAGCCTTCGGCTTGCTTTTTGGGATGGGCATTGCTTTTGCGCTGGCCGCTTTGTCATATCGTTTTCGATTTCTCAGCGGCAGCGGCGCTGCAGCGCTAGTTCTGCTGGGGACGCTGGTGTTCGGCGTCGGCGGCTGGGCGTTTGCCGGGCCGATTCTGGCCTTTTTCATCCTCTCCAGTCTGTTGTCAAAAACGGGCAAAAAGCGCAAACAGAAATTGTTGACCGTCTTTGAAAAGAGCGGCCGGCGCGACGCCGGCCAGGTGCTGGCCAACGGCGGCGTCGCCGGTGCGATGCTGCTGCTGTGGTATTTCAGTAATAACGATTTATTCTATGTGATGTACATCGCCGCCCTCGCCTCGGTGACCGCCGACACATGGGCCACGGAAATCGGCGTGCTGGCCCGCGGAAATCCGCGTTCTATTTTAACGCTGAAAAGAGTGCCCCTGGGAACGTCCGGCGGCATCTCGATTTTGGGCTCCTTTGGCGCGTTGCTGGGGTCGTTTGTGCTTGTGCTCGCCGGTCTTGTTTTCAGCCCCCATGCATCGCCGCGCGTCATCGGCTGCTCGGAAGCGACGTTCATTTTGTTTGCCGGGTTGTTCGCCAGCATGGTCGACAGCCTGTTGGGCGCCACGGTGCAGGCGCAGTATCAATGCCCGGCGTGCAGCAAGGTGACGGAAAAGCTGCTGCATTGCAACAGCGAGAATACAACATTTATTCGCGGCTTCAGGTGGATCAACAACGACGTCGTCAACGGCCTGTGCGCCGCCAGCGGCGTATTGTTTGTTTGGCTTGCCTGGCTGATGCTTGGCTGACAGGGAATGTCGCCGGCGTTGTTGCGAGATGTTTTACAATTCGTCGAAACAATTCTGTTTTATCTTTCTTCAATTTATATTATATTCTCTACTTCGACAACCATATAAAGTTTTGTATCTTTCATCATTATAAAAAAGGAGGAACGATGACCACCATCGTTGATGTATATGCAAGAGAGATCCTCGATTCGCGGGGAAATCCGACTATTGAAGTTGAGGTCCTGACCGAAGCCGGCGTCATGGGGCGCGCAGCCGTGCCATCCGGCGCCTCCACGGGCGAAAACGAAGCGCTGGAACTGCGAGACGGCGACAAGAGCCGTTTCATGGGCAAGGGCGTACAAAAAGCGGTGAGCAATGTGAATGATATTATTGCCGAGGAAATCGTCGGCATGGATGCGACGGATCAGGTGGAAATTGATGAATTAATGATCAACCTGGACGGCACTCCCAATAAGGGCAATCTGGGCGCCAACGCCATTCTCGGCGTCTCCCTGGCCGTGGCCAAAGCCGCCGCCGAAACCCTGGGCTTGCCGCTGTATCGTCACATCGGCGGCACAAACGCCAAGCATCTGCCGATTCCGATGATGAATATTGTCAACGGCGGTTCGCA
>JAJRST010000419.1 GCA_024278645.1 bacterium
ATTTCATTGAAGCAAAAGATCGGCGATTCGCTGGCCGTGGGCGGCCATTTGAAGAACAGCATCGCCCTGTGCAAGGATGGGCAGGCGTTCATCAGCCAGCACATCGGCGACCTGGATACGGAGAGCAGTCTGAAGACGTTGTACAAAACCGTCGCCGATTTTACAGCTCTTTACCAGGCGAGTCCATCCACCATCCTTCACGACGCGCACCCGGATTATGCGTCGACGCGTTTTGCGCAAGGGCTGCCGGGGAAAAAAGTTGCCGTGCAGCATCACATCGCGCATGTACTCTCCTGCATGACGGAGAACGAGCTCGAGCCGCCGCTCCTCGGCGTCGCCTGGGACGGCGCCGGCTATGGCGACGACGGCGCCGTCCGGGGCGGAGAATTTTTCAGAATTGACGCAGGGCGCATCCGACGCGTGGCGCACATGCGCTATTTCCCGCTACCCGGCGGCGAAAAGGCGATGAAGCAGCCGTTTCGCTCGGCCATCGGTCTGCTGTTTGAAATGAACGCCAAGGCTTTTCAGGATTACGCCTCGCTGCCGCCGCTGCAACAACTTGAGCCGCAGGAACGAAAAATCCTCGAACAGATGCTCGTCAAAAAAATCAACTGCCCGCCCACGAGCAGCATCGGCCGCCTGTTCGACGCCGTCGCCTCGCTGCTGGACGTGCAGCAGCACAACAACTATGAGGGCCAGGCGCCTATGCAGCTCGAATTCGCCGCCATGCGAGCCGGGCCGGTCGACGACGCTTACCCGTTACAAATCGACCTGACGCCGGAGGACGCCTCGCTCCGGACATTGAACTGGCAGCCGATGATCGAGGCCATGCTGCACGACATATCTCAAAACATAGAGCCAGGCGTCATCTCGGCAAAATTTCATCACACGCTGGTGCAAATGATCCGGACCGTTGCGCGATACAGCGGACTGGAAAAAGTCGTTCTCAGCGGCGGCGTGTTTCAAAACAAGTATCTCGTCGAAAAAACGTTCGCGCAATTAACGAGCGAAGGATTTCTGGTCTATACGCACCAGCGCGTGCCGCCGAACGACGGCGGCATAAGTTTGGGACAAATTGCGGCGCAGCAGTATGTAAATAATATACGAGACGGATAAAGGCAAAACTATTGAGGGCAAAACAATAAATCGCAAGCGTCGGAGAGCCAAAGCCGCCAAGCATCGCAAAGAAAAATCCGGCATAATCATTCGGCGATTTATTTCACCATCAAATAGTTTTGCCCAAAATCCAACTGTCAGATTCAACTTTTGCCGGATTTGGTTAAAAATCAACTCCTAAGACACTAATCATTTTGTCTTTTTGCTATGAAAAAAATATTGCTTGACCATAATCAGAAATCCCTTATCTTGAACCGACAATCGCTTTTTATTCCAATTCGCGCCATTTGCGAAATGTGCGGTCAAATTCAATTCAAGTTAATTCGTAAAAATCATGTCCAATTCGTGTTAATTCGTGGAATTCGTGATTCAATTCGCGGTTCCATTCATAATTAATCATTCAAAACTCATAATTATCCCATGTGCCTGGCCATTCCCGGTAAAATTCTCAGCATCAACGAAAGCGATTCGCCCATGGATCGCAGCGGCAAAGTCAGTTTCGGCGGCGTCGTCAAAGAAGTGCAGCTCGGCTATGTGCCTGAAGCCAAAATCGGCGACTATGTGAATGTTCACGTCGGCTTTGCCATCAGCATCATCGACGAACAGCAGGCCCTGCAGACGCTGCGCGCGTTTGAAGAAGCGCAAAAAGCCATTGACGATCGGATGAAGAAATGAAATTCGTCGACGAATACCGCAACGCCGACGCCGTAAAACGCGGCATCGAAAAGATCGGCGCCGCCGTTCGTCGTCCGTGGAGCATCATGGAGATTTGCGGCGGGCAGACGCACGCCTTTTTGCGTTACGGCATCGATGAACTGTTGCCTCCCGAGATCACTTTGCTGCACGGCCCCGGCTGCCCGGTGTGCGTGACGCCGCTGGAAAAAATAGACCGCGCCATTCGCCTGGCGGCGCGTCCCGAGGTCATTTTGTGCTCCTTTGGCGACATGGTGCGCGTCCCCGGCAGCAGCGAGGATCTGCTCGCCGTCAAGGCTCGCGGCGGCGATGTGCGCATCATCTACTCGCCGGTCGACGCCCTGAAAATCGCCGGGCGGCATCCCGATAAGGAAGTGGTATTTTTCGCCATCGGTTTCGAGACCACGGCGCCGGCGAACGCATTGGCCGTGCTCAAAGCAAAGCAGAAAAGTGTGAGCAATTTCTCGCTGCTGTGCTCGCAGGTGCGCGTGCCGCCGGCCATGGAGGCCATTCTGGCGTCGCCATTGAACAAAGTGGACGGCTTTTTGGCCGCCGGCCATGTGTGCTCGGTCATGGGCTACCACGAATATCATGCGATATCTAAAAAGTACAACACGCCGATTGTGGCGACCGGGTTCGAGCCGCTCGACCTGGTGCAGGGACTGCTCGCCTGCGTGTTGCAGCTTGAAGGAGGACGCTGCGTCGTCGAAAATCAGTATGCCCGCTCGGTGACCGAACAGGGCAACGCAGCGGCGCAGCAATTGATGCACGAGGTCTTTCAGGTCACGGATCAGAAATGGCGCGGCATCGGCGTCATCCCGCACAGCGGCCTGGCGCTGCGGCCCGAGTTCTCGGCATTCGACGCCGAGAAAAAATTCCATCTGCAAGACTATATTGTCCATGAGCCGGAGGCATGCATCTCCGGACTGGTTTTGCAGGGCTTGAAAAAGCCGCCGGACTGCCCGCATTTCAGCGGACGCTGCACCCCGGAACACCCAATGGGCGCCACCATGGTCTCCTCCGAGGGCGCCTGCGCAGCCTATTACAAATACAAAAAATAATGCTCGCTTTCAGGACAAGACATTCACTTCTTAAATCAAAAATCGTTAATCATCATTCATAAATCAAAAAACTAACATGCAACACTCTCCCGACTTTCAACTCCAGTGCCCCATCCCCCTCTCCGACTATCCGCGCGTCACCCTGGCGCACGGCGGCGGCGGCAAATTGACGCATCAACTCATTGCCGAGATGTTTGCACCGATGTTTGACAACGAGTTTTTACGAGCACGGCATGACGGCGCGGTTCTGCCGATGGATGGGGAAAGGATCGCCTTTACCACGGACTCGCACGTCATTCAGCCCCTGTTTTTTCCCGGCGGCGACATCGGCTCGCTCGCCGTCTATGGCACGGTGAACGATCTGGCCATGTGCGGCGCGCGGCCGTTGTACCTCAGCCTCTCCTTGATCATCGAGGAAGGCCTGCCCATGCAAACGTTGTGGAAAGTCGTGCAAAGCATAAAAACGGCGTGCGAACGGGCGGGCGTGAAAATCGTCGCCGGCGACACCAAAGTGATCGAACGCCAAAATGGGGACGAGCTGTTCATCAACACGTCCGGCGTCGGCGTGATCGAGCACAATCTCGATATCCGGCCGGGCGCCATTCACATCGGCGACCGCATCATTATCAACGGCGACCTGGGACTGCACGGCATCGCCGTATTGGCGCAGCGCCAGGGGCTGGAATTCGAGACGACCATTGACAGCGACTGTGCGCCGCTCAACGGCCTGGTGGGGGAACTGCTGCGTGCCGACATTTCGATCCATTGCATGCGCGACCTGACGCGCGGCGGCCTGGCCGGCGCGCTGGTGGAGATCGCTGGGACGGCGAAAAAGCATATCAGCATCGATGAGACGAAAATCACGGTGCGCGAGGATGTGCAGGGGGCGTGCGAGATACTGGGATTCGACCCGCTGTTCGTGGCCAACGAGGGCAGGTTTGTGCTGTTCCTGCCGCCGGACGAAACGGAAAAGGCGCTCGCCGTCATGCACAAGCACCCCCTCGGCGCCGGGGCCGCGGTCATCGGTCTAGTGGATGAGGGCGCCCCCGGCGTCGCCGCCCGTAACGATTTCGGCGGCTCGCGGGTCGTCGAGATGTTCAGCGGCGAACAGTTGCCGAGGATTTGTTGAGGGGAGCATTCGCAAATACGGGAATGGACTCCTAGCCTGGAAAATTCATTCGCCTACAAGTCGCCAAGCCTCGAAGGCGCTCAAAAACAACAGAATTAAGACACTAGTATTAAAGCCTGTTGCAATCGAGGCCAATAAAGTGCATATTTTGCATTAGGCCGCTGCGAATTGTTTTTTTTAAAGCAAGGCGACTGTTTCGCAGTCAGCTTTTTCTCAAGCGGGCAGGACATGTCTCTTTTCCGGACACACGAAGGCCCATGCTTGAGATTTTAGTTTGAAACGAATTTTTAAGCTGCAAAAAACAGAGCGTGATAATCTATGCAGCTTGTTGAAACAACTTTAACTGCTCGTTCTTTGACGTTTTTTTCGTCCCTCGAAAGCCGGCGATTTCAATGAGGAGCGTCACAATATTAGAAATGATGGTCACGATGCGCCGGGGAATAGGACTGCGGCGCTATCAGTGAATTCACAAAAGACCAGTCGCACAATTCATTGATAAACTGCAATTCAGGATCTTTGATTGCACGTGTTCTGTTTTTAAGCTTGAGACCAAGTACGCCGGTGTAATGGGCGGCAATGAGTTCTTCCATCTGGTCTAATCTGTAAATATTCGGCGGAATCTCGTCAATGCCGCATAGTTCGTAATTCGTCGCTGCAACGGCGGCGCTTTGATCATATTGCTCGACAATGTGTTGAAGAATTTGTAACAAAATGTGCTTTTTCTCTTTCTTCTTCAATCGATTAAAGCTCGGATAGTCTCGTTTCACGGCTTTACGCACAAGTCGTTTGATATCTTTTATTTGTTGTTTAGTCATTCCATTCTTCCAAACCGGACATATTATCTGTTTGGAAGAACAAGTGAACTTTTATGCTTAATTGCAATATTTTTAATTAACTATAACTGTCGATCGAAACAGGCTTTATTCAATAAAAAAGTAATCATTTTGTCCATAATTATTTTGTCATTTTTTGATTATCTAAAGAATAGCCTCGTCCTGCTATTACCCACTCGATTCGTTATAGGAGCAAAACACCTGTTTCCCTCAATCCATTTTGACCATCTTGCGCGTCAATTTTTCATTCCCGAATTGCAACTGATAAAAATAGACGCCGCTCCCGGCCCCTGCGCCGTCCTGACGACGGCCGTTCCACGAGGCGTGATGGCGGCCCGGTTGCCGCATATCGTCCACGAGTGTGGCGATATGCCGACCCAGGGCGTTGAAAACGACAATTCGCACATGGCCGGCGTGGGAGATGGCATATTCGATTTCC
>JAJRST010000420.1 GCA_024278645.1 bacterium
TTGGCGCCGATGCCCTGCGCCGCTGTCTTTTGCTGCCACATTGTCTTTGAAACGAATCTTTGTTTGATGACCGTTGTCATCGTATGAATTATTTAGGAGGATTTTATGCGAAAAATAATCTTTGTTTGTCTTTTTGCGCTCATTTTGGCGGCGCCGTTGTGGGCCGAGCCAAACAGCGCTCGTCTTGACGAACAAATCGTCAATCTACAGCGCCAGATCGAACTTTTAAAAGAGAATCAAAAGCTCGTCAACGACCTGCAAAAACAGGTGGAGGAACTTGTTGCTGAAAAAAAAGAACGGCAGCAGCAGACCGAACTGCAAAAACTGCTGCAAGAGGCGCAGCAGCTTGGATCGCAGAAAAACGAAAGCGCTACGGTTGCGCGCAAGTTTCTCGGCGGCGAGCGACAGCAGCCGCAGTTGAACCCGGAGATCAGCATGACCGGCAATTTTTATGGCACGCTGAATTCCGAGGCGGGCGCCCGAAATCATTTTGCCCTGCGCGAGGCAGAGTTCCACATCATCTCCCCCCTGGACCCTTTTACGCGTGGCAAGTTTTTCCTCGGCGTACCCGGCGACGGCGCCCTGGAGGTGGGAGAAGCCTACATGGAGTGGCTCAATTTACCGTTAAAGGCCAATTTGAAAATAGGCAAGTTTCACAACCAGTTCGGCATCCTCAACCGCTGGCATGAACATGGGCTGCCGCAGTTCGATCGTCCCCGTGTCCTGGACAACCTGTTCGGCGGCGACGCCCTGGCCGGCATGGGACTGGCCGCCAACTTTTTGCTGCCGAGCATTTTGGCGCAGGTGAACGAACTGGATATCGAGTTGACCACCGGCGGCGACGGAACCAGCTTTGACGCATCGATTGACAATCCCATTCTCGTTGCCCATTTGAAAAACTATTACGATATCAGCCGCAACGCCTACATCGAGTGGGGGCTTTCCGGCGCCTATGGGAAGAACGACGCCGCCAAAAACTATTATACGACGCTTGGCGCCGTTGACCTCACCTATCGCTGGGTTCCCATAGGCCGCGAGCATTACCGCACGGTGGAGTTTCGCAACGAGTTTTTCTATAGCCGCCGACAAACTGAGGCGGGCGATCTGAACAGAAAAGGATTCTATTCCTATGTAACGAACCGTCTCGGCTATCGAAGCTGGGTGGGGTTTCGCGTGGGCTATTCGGAATTGCCTCTTAGCCTGGAAAAGAAGACCGAGTGGGACGTTTCCCCCTATTTTGATTTCTGGCAGAGCGAGTTTGTCATGCTGCGGCTGCAATACAGCTATACCCGCTACAGCTACCGGGAGGACGGCCACGCCGTTTATGTGCAGACCGTCTGGGCCATGGGACCGCACAAGCATGAAGCATATTGATGCATGATGATGAAAGGAGTTTGATGATGCAAAAAAGAATTTTGATTTGGTTTACTGTCGTCTTGACGACTGTGCTGTTGACGACCTCTGCCGAGGCGAAAAAGCTTAAAATTGTCACTACTTTTTCCGATTACGCGGCCATAGCCAAAGAGATTGTCGGCGACAAGGCGGATGTGGAGTCCTTGTCGCACGGCGACCAGGACCCGCATTTTGTGCCGCCCAAACCTAGCCTGGCCAAAAAACTGCAAAAGGCCGATATGTTCGTCACCACAGGTCTTGACCTCGAATTATGGGCGCCGACGCTGTTGGACAAGGCGAGGAACGCAAGAATCATGGACGGCGCCGTCGGTTATGTCACCGCCTCGCCCGGCGTTCAGGTGCTGGAGAAACACAAATCGTTCAGCCGCACGGAAGGCGATATTCATGTGATGGGCAACCCGCATATTCAGACCAGCGCTTTAAACTGGGCGGCCATCTCTGAAAACATTCTCATCGGCCTGAAAAGGAACGATCCGGAAAATGCCGGCTTTTATGAGCAGCGCCGAAACGAGTTTGTCGACCGCGTCTATCGCTCGTTTTTTGGCGATCAGCTTGTCGAGCTTTTTGGCGGCGAGACGTTGGCGAAAATGACCATCGCCGGCACGATCGACGAGTTCTTGAATAAAGAGTACCGGGGTAAAAAGCTGTATGACCTGCTCGGCGGCTGGATGAAGGAGATGGCGCCCCTGCGCGGCGCCAAAATCATCGCCTACCATCCGAACTGGTCCTACTTTGTGCGCGACTATGGCCTGGATGTGGTCGATTTTGTCGAGCCAAAGCCGGGCATCCCGCCGTCGGCGCGCCACGTCCAGGATGTGGTGAAAAAAATAAAGAAGCAAAATATCAAACTGATGCTTGTCGCTTCCTATTTTGAGAAAAAGACGCCGCACATGATTGAAAAACGGACGGGCATAAAAGCGGTCGTTCTGCCTCTTTCCGTGGGCGGCAATTCGGATGTCCCCGATAATTTCACCACTATGGATTATTGGGTGGAAAAAGTAAAGCAGGGTTTTGGTCTGGAGATGTCGCCCGAATTTATGCGTATGAAGCAGGAGCATGAGCAGCGGGCCGGGTTGAATCATTAGCTAAAAATCAAAGTGAAAGATGTGACACGGAGAACACAGAGCAAGCACGGAGGGTCACGGAGAAA
>JAJRST010000421.1 GCA_024278645.1 bacterium
CGCTGTTTGCCGTGGAGGGCGAGAGCGACTATTTCACTCTTGAGCGGGGCGCTATGTTGTTTACTGATGAGCAAGGATGCATCTGGAATCCCGATGTAAATGGGCAGGACTATCGGTTGTACAATAAAATCTCGAATAAAGAATTGGCTGATATAATTGAAGAATTGATGATTCAAGAGCCAAAGGAATGAAACTGTATGTCATTTGCCATGACTTTTAATGCAAACAAATTTGGGAGATATCGGATGCGAAAGCTTTTCCACGTGTCAATTTTGCTTTGTCTGCTGCTGGTGCAACAAACTCGATCAAATCCTCAGAACCAGGGAAAAAATAATTTCACCAAACAAACCATTATGATTGCGGTTGAGGACACGATCAAGCTGGCGACGGACGTCTATCTCCCCCAAAAGAATGGTCCTTTCCCCACCATTCTCATTCGTTCGCCTTATAATAGGGCCGGCGCAAAAGGCGACGGCGAGAGATTCGCCGGGGCGGGCTATGCCGTTGTCATACAGGATACGCGGGGAAAGTACGAGTCCGAAGGCATGTTCTATCCCTTCCAGTATGAACGAAGGGATGGACTGGTCACAGTCAAATGGATAAGGTCGCAGAAATGGAGCAACGGCAAAATAGCCGGGGCCGGCGGCAGTTATGTGGGCTATACACAATGGGCCATCGCCGATCAGTTGGACGCCATGACGCCGATCCTCACCTCGGCCAATATGTATGACCTGCTTTATCCGTCCGGAATCTTTTCATTGGCCACGGCTTTTAACTGGGGGCTTGTTGTCAATTCCAGGACCGGTGTTGATATAAAGTCGGAAAAGATCAGAAAGAGCTATTCCATTCTGCCGCTTTCCGTCGCGGACGATTCCACAGCAAAGCAAAACGACTTTACGGACGATTGGCTTGCACATCAATACGAGGACGCCTATTGGGGCGCCATGAATCATCGATCGGCCGAGATTTGTCCCATGTATGCCGTGGCCGGCTGGTACGATATTTTTTTGCCGGCGCAAATCCGCGACTTTATCGAACAGGGTGCGCGACGGCATCCGGACAGCCGACTTGTCATTGGGCCTTATGCCCACGGCAAGGTCGCCGTTGAACTGGATTTTGAAGACAAAGAAAAGCTCTACTTTAACAACGATATTTTGGGATATTTTCTAAGCAAGCAGTTGGGGAATGGCGATGCCGTGACTCCCAAAATTTATCCGCAAAAGATGTTTTCACTTTTCATCATGCAAAGAAATGAATGGATCGATTGCGATCATTGGCCGCCGGAGAAGAGCACAGCGACGCCGTTCTATTTCAGTTCAAACGGCGCTATTACCCCGCAAGTTGACAATGTGGATAATATGTTTGAATATGATTATGATCCAAGCGATCCTTTTCAGTCAATCGGCGGAACTTTTCTTGGCGTCGGCGTTGGTCCGGCGTTTCAGAATCCAAATATTGTACGCAAAGACCAGGCTGTTTTTGAAGGCGAACCGCTGGACAAGCCGCTCGTTTTGTTGGGGCCAGTGGACGCCACAATTTATGTGAGCACCGATGCGCCATGCACCGATTTTTTTATCAGTCTGCAGGATGTTGATGCGGACGGAAAGATATTGAATATCCAGGAAGGCGGAAAAACGGTTTATTCTGACGAGACGGCGACGCCAAGGCCGCAAAAAGTAGATGTCTCGGTATGGGCCGCCGGGTATCAAGTCGATGCCGGGCACAAAATACGAGTCGTCGTCACCTCATCGCTCTTTCCCAGGTACAACCGTAATTTGAATTCAGGCGAGCCAATTTTTGAGGCGCAAAACCCCAGGGTCGCGCATCAAAAAGTTTATTTTGGCAAAAAGTATCCGTCGCATATCAGGCTGCCGGTTTTGGATATAGATTGAGGAAATGTGATGATAAATAATACTTTAATGAAAGGAGTCGTATTATGAACAAGAAGCACATGTTTAAATTTTACCTGATTTTGGGATTTATTTTATTGCCTTTAATCGCTTTCTCGCAGGATTGGCACGTCAACAGCGATTACTGGACGGCGACCGACGCCCTTGGCCGCACCACGCCGACCGCGGATGAAACGGGGCCGACACGGGATGGCAAGTACATCGCCATGTTTTACTGGACCTGGCACACGGATGGAATCGCCGAGTTTTCGCCGGTGATGAATATCACCGAGATTCTCACGGAACACCCGGAAGCGGCGGACGATCCCAACCATCCGGCCTGGAAGGGCATTTGGGGCGGCGTTTTCTGGTGGGATGAGCCGCTGTTCGGCTACTATCGCACCACCGACGACTGGGTGCTGCGCAAGCATGCGGAAATGCTCGCCGACGCCGGCGTCGATGCGGTCTTTTTCGACTGCACCAACGGCGCCTTTACCTGGAAGTCCTCCTACACAAAATTGCTGCAGGTCTGGGATCAGGCGCGGAAGGACGGCGTCAAAACGCCGCACATCGCTTTTATGCTGCCATTCGGTCCGACCGAAGGCGGTTTGGCTTCAATTAAAGAGTTGTACCGGGATTTATACAAGCCAAAGCTTTACCGGGATCTGTGGTTCATCTGGAAGGGCAAACCGGTCATCATGGCCTATCCGGAAATGCTGAAAGCCAGGGCCGGGGATACGGCGGCGTTGCGATTTACCGCCGACTCGTCTTTTTTGGCTATCGACGTGCATTGTCCCAGTTGGAGCAATAATATTGGCAATCTGACATTGTCGCTGTACAAATGGAATTACAGCTACGCGGCGACAGTATCCGGCCAGCCCATTGCCAGAAAAACATTCGAAAATTTTAACGATAACGATTGGCTGAAATTGGAATTCGATGCTCAGGGGCTGGGCGAATACTTGTGGGTGCTGAGCGACCCGACCGAGGTGGTCGGCGTCTGGAAAAACGCCAATAGTCAGCACCCGGCGACGAGCTATTTCAACGGATCGCCGGTCAGCGGCGACTATGAATGCGGCATTTACAGCGCGCCGGATTCGACGCGAAACGACCTCATTCCCTATGTTGAACCGCATGTGGCGGTGCAGTTGGGGGCGGGCAGCGACGCGGAGCTGATTGCGGAAATAAAGGACTTTTTCACATTCCGTCCGGGGCAGCCGGATTACGTCAGCGGGCGTACCCGCCCCG
>JAJRST010000422.1 GCA_024278645.1 bacterium
GAAAACATCTCGTTTGTGAACCCTTTTGAATTGGGGCCGGCGATCAAGTTTGGGCTGCTGTTTTCCGTCATTTTATTGATATCCAAAGCGGCGCAAATCTATATGGGCGACGCTGGGATATACCTGGCCAGCCTCATTTCCGGTCTGGCCGATGTAGACGCCATCGCTCTCTCCGTCGCCGGGATGAGCGTGGGGGGCGACCACCTGGCCTATGACATTGCCGCAAAGGCTATCGTCCTGGCGAGCATTTCTAACACCTTTTTAAAAGGCGCAGTGGCTGCAACCGGCGGCTCCCGTGAACTACGCAGGGCTATCCTGCCCGGAACGCTTTTGATGATCGTCGTTGTGTTGGTTCTGACCTTTATTTGACAGGACGACTTTTCGTGCTCCCTCTCATAAAAAGGCCGCCAAGTGAAATCAAAACAATTTAAAACAGCAGATGTAACGCTCATCGCCATTGCTCATTTTGTTCATGACGTTTATTCTTCATTTTTCGCACCTATTTTACCGCTTCTCATCGAAAAACTAGGCATGTCCTATTTTACCGTCGGGGCGCTCTCCGTGGTGCAACGCATCCCCTCGCTGTTCAATCCGCTGGTTGGCATACTGGCTGACAAAATATCCGTCCGCTACTTTTTAATTATTGCGCCCGCTCTAACGACCATTGTCATGAGCTTGTTGGGTGTTGCGCCAAATGTGTTTGTGTTGGGCGCACTGCTTTTCATGATGGGCGTCAGCGCAGCCCTGTTTCATGTCCCGGGACCTGTTTTTATTCGACATCTTTCAGGAGATAAAATTGGCCGCGGCATGAGCTTCTACATGCTGGGCGGAGAATTTGCCAGAACGGTGGGGCCGCTTTTTATTCTCGGCGGCGTCTACCTGTGGGGCCTGGAAGGAACATGGCGATTGACGCCGTTTGGCCTCGCCTCCTCTCTTGTGCTGTTTTTTCGATTTCGTCACATGCCGATCGCCCCGGGCCTGCACACAAAAAAGGCCGAGTCCAAAGGCCTCCCCCGCCATCTGCTGCGTTTTTTTCTCGTACTTTTGGCGATCACCTTTTTCCGCGCCATAATGAAATCGGCGTTTACTACCTTTTTACCGACCTATATGAAAACGCACGGCGCTTCATTGTGGGTGAGCGGCGCTTCGTTATCTATATTGCAGTTTGCTGGCGCTGCAGGCACCTTTGCCGCCGGTCCGATTTCTGATAGGATCGGTAGACGTAGAAGTTTATTGATTATTGCATCAGTAACGCCGGTATTGATGTGGCTTTTCATAATATCATCAGGTCTGTGGTCTTTTATAATGCTCATCATCATAGGACTCTTTTTGTTTGCCAGCAGTCCAATTTTGTTGGCTCTCGTTCAGGAGGTTGGGGTGGAGCGCCCGGCGTTCTCCAATGGCGTCTATATGACGATGAGCTTTTTCATCAGTTCACTGGCGGCGCTGGCAATCGGCGCCGTGGGAGATCGTTTTGGATTGACGACGAGCTTTAAATTCGCGGCCATTATCGCTGTCGGCGGCATTCCATTCGTACTGTTGCTTCCGGGGAAAAAATAAAAAAGCTCCTCGACCGGCTGCTTCCATAAAAGTGCTGTCATCTTGGTCGAGGAGCGGTTCAAACGATAATCCGGTGGGAGGGGGCGACCGGATTTCCGCTTGTTTATTTTTCGGTAAGGGGGGTCACTTGATCAATGTCATCTTTTTCATCTCGAAAAACGAGCCTGCCTTTAAGCTGTAAAAATAAACGCCGGCGCTCATGTCGCTTGCGTCGAATGTGATTTTGTGCGTACCCGCCTTCATGGGCTCGTCGGCGACCGTCGCCACCTCGCGACCGAGCAGGTCGTAAATCGACAGCGTCACATTCACATCTTCCTTGAGCTGAAAAACGATCCGGGTCGAGGGGTTAAACGGATTCGGGTAATTTTGCTTTAACGCGAATTCACTCGGAGCGCTCACTTCGAACTTTACCGTGCCGGAGTAGCTGTAATCGCCATTGGTGTCGATCTGTTTCAGCCGATAATAATAGGCGCCCTGGGTGGTCGCTTCATCGTAGACAAACTCGTAATATTTCGGCGACGATGTGGTGCCATAACCTTCAAGAAATGCAATCTTTTCCCAGTTGTCCTCCGAGCCGATGGAACGTTCGACGTCGAAGCCCAGGTTGTTGGTCTCGGTGGCGGTCTGCCATTTGAGCAGCAAGGCATTGTTCACATTTTCAGGCGCAACCTGCACCGTAAAGGAAGTCAGTTCCACGGGCGTCGTATCTTCAAAAAGCGCGGTGATGGTCATACTGCTGTCCATGGTGACGACGATCGGGTTGTCCAGGCTGTTGGCGTCGCCGCTCCACCTGTCAAACGGGTACTTTGTGTCGTCAGTGGAAATGGCCCACAAGGTGACCTGGGAGCCATACTCCAGGGAATATTGCGGATCCGCCTTTACGGAATCAGCGTCGCCTTGCATTTTGATATAGATGGCGCCCATTTGCTGATTGGCATCCAAATTCAGCGTATACATTTTCTTTTCAAAAACAGCCAGGATATTATGGTTCGCCTCCATGAGCAGCGCGTAGGTCGAATCCGTGCTCAAAACAATGGTCGTATCGGCCAATTGATCCGCCCAATGCTTGAACTTGTAGCCTTCAACCGGCGTCGCTGCAAGGTTGACCGTCGTCCCATAGTTGTACACATGAATGACGCCGGCTTCCGGAGTCGTGCTGCCGCTGTTCAACGGATCGACCTGAATGAACAGTGAATCTGATTCCAGTGTAAACACAGCGGTCACTTGGATGTCGCTGGTCATCAGAACACGAGTGCTGGCCTGCAGCGAATCCTCGATCTGCGCCGTCGAAGGGTCGGCAACCCAGTGGCTGAACTTGTAACCGGAACCTTCGGCCGGTTTGGCAAAGATGTCCACCCATTGCAGCGCCTGGTACTGCGTCGGGTCAGCGGGCAGGACGTCTCCGACCTGGGGCTGTGCCGCCGTCGTCAGCGTATATTGCTTCAACACAAAATGCGCCGTCACCGTATGATTCTCGGTCATCAACAGCGTGACCGTCTGCGTCAGGCTGTCCACGCCATCCACGGTCCAATGCGAAAACTCATAGTGCTCCTTGGTCGAGTCCGGATCGATGCTGATGGTCACCACTTGCGAATCGGCCACGGAATAGAGGTACTCATCGGCCTTGGGGATGGTCGCCCCGGCGCTGTCGGGATCCACGTTTATGGTCAGTTTGGACTGACCGCTGTGAATTTCTACAATGGCGGTGCCTCTGCCGTAGAACGGAACCGGCGTATCCAAAGGAATCAAATTGCCCGCAGCATCTGTGGAATCCGTGCGATAAAAAGTCAGGTTGCTGTCCGGTATGGCAATGACTTCATTGGTTTGCGCCAGCAAAATGTAAAAGTGCATGGGATTGTTTTCAACAAAGCCGGAATCAACGACGACGCCGTTTTCCTTGTACTCTTTGTAGGCAATCAAGTTACGTTGCGGCAAATCCGGGTAAGCGGTAAAAGTCGTGTCCAGCGTCCACAGGCCAACGCAAAGCGAATCGTTGAGTGTGTAATCAAAGGCGCCGATCACGTCGCCGCTGTCCGGAATAATGCCATTGTAATTAAACTTGTGAAAGTAGATATTCATTGGCTCATAATTGCTGGGCGGCTTGACGAAATCGTCGGGAGTCACGGCGCCAAAGACGACGGACCCCATTGCAGCCGAGAGCAACAGAAGCAGAGTCAAAAACCTTTGCAATTTCATCGCTAACCTCATCTTTTATTGTTTTCTTTTCTTTTGTATCAATGGGTTTTTAAAAAGCCTCACAACCTGTTTTAATAACGATCCTCTTGAAATCCGCGGGTGCATCGATCCCAAAAGGATCGCTACCTCACACTGTAACTGTCGATTTTTAAGGCTCTTCCCACTTTTTGCAGCATGTTCCGGGCAGCTCTTTGTTATTGCCTGTCTAGAAAAACGCGGGGAGGAGGATGTCCCTCCTCCCGCGATTTTCGATGTTACTTTGTAAACAGCATCTTTTTGGTTTCCACATAGTTGCCGGCGGTCATCTTGTAGAAATAGACGCCTGTGGCAACTTGTTGGCCGTTTGTATCCTTGCCGGTCCACTCGACCTGGTGGTAGCCCGCTTGCTGCTTGCCGTCAACCAGGGTGGTCACCAATTTGCCTGTCACGTCAAAGATTTGTACTTTGACCGATGCGTCGTTCGGTACGGCGTAGGCAATAGTCGTGCTCGGGTTAAAGGGGTTCGGGTAATTCTGCTTTAACTCGAACGCTTCCGGCGTCGCCGCTACCTCGGCTGTTGTTTCAATGCTGATGCGAGCTGTGGCGCGAGGCTCGAATACCTGCGATACTTCAAAGGAGCCTTCCTTGTTGTCATGGAAAACAACCTGGGTGGGTTTGATGTCAATTTCACTATTCGAGCCCGCTTTCCACACTTTAAAGGAGACGGCGTTGCCTTTGGTAAAGCCATTTCCGGAGCCGTCATCCATGCCGGCGATGATCGCCAGAGGCTTGTCTTTGCTCAGCTCATGCTCGACGACGGCTGAACCGACCATCAAGTCGCCGTCGTAAACCGCAA
>JAJRST010000423.1 GCA_024278645.1 bacterium
AAAAAGTGATCGTCGACCACCGATCCGGCGATGCCCATGGACACGGAGCCCAGGGACAGGTAGGATTTGCCGCGCATCTCGGCCACGGCCAGCCCGGCCTTGGCAAATATCAACAGCTTGCGTTGCACGTCTTCGGGGATGGTTGTGTCGCCGGCGTCCTGTACGTTGCGGCCATAGATGCCAAAGGTGGGCAGACCTTTTTGCGTATACCCGGCGAGTGCGGCTGCCAGGTAGACGGCGCCCGGGCGTTCCGTACCGTTGAAACCCCATACGGCCTTGGGGATGAGCGGATCGGAATCCATCACTTCCGTGCCGTAGCACCATGCCGGCGTCACGGTGAGTGAGACGCCCACGCCCTGGCGGGCGAATTTTTCCGCGCAATCGGCCGCTTCGGCCACGCCGCCGATGGTCGAGTCGGCGATGACGCACTCGACCGGCAGGCCGTTCGAATGACGCAGGTTTTCCTGCAGAAACGTGGCGGCGGCTTTTGCCATATTCATTGTCTGATCTTCCAAAGACTCGCGCACGCCCTGGCGGCGGCCGTCAATGACCGGACGGATGCCGATCTTGGGCATGGAGCCGCGCAGGCGTTGCCGCGGCTGCGCCGGTTTCATATCGCTTGTATTTGCCATTTGCTTTCTCCACTGGATTTATATAGTTGCTGGTTGACACGATTTTCCGGTTGATGGCTTTTAAGATAAACCATTCTGTGAAATTTACAAGAGAAAAGAGCGGTTGTGAAGGATTTTGTCCGGCTCGATGCCGCGTCGTATGGTGACGCCATAATAGATTGACAGGATTCACAGAATTAACAGGATGAAGGTCTTCTAATCTGCATTATTCATGAAGCCATGTCTCGAAGGCTCAAATAAACAATGTCTTACACACAGGAAGGCGTCGGTGGAAAGTTTTAGAAACTATTTCTTTTTCTTTAATGCAAATTCAACCGGCACCTCGATGGTCGCTTCGACGGATTTTTTGCCTTTTTTGGCCGCCTTCCAGCGCGTGTTTTTAATGGCGCGAATGGCCGCCTTTTCACATTCCGCATCGCCAAAAGAGTCGATAACCTCTGTGTTTCTCACACGTCCTCGTCGATCCACGGTCACGTTGATGGTGATTGTTCCTTCCATGCCGGCATTTTTGGCTTTTTTAGGATAACGCAGACGTCTTTGAATGGCTTTCAAGCCGCCCACGGGTTCCGGGGGTTTGTCGTACAAATCCGAGGCAGCCAGCTCCTTTTTTGTCGTGTCCGGGAAGACCAGGCCGGTGGAATCGGCGCCGTTTTGCAATAAAAAAGTCACAATGTCGTCAAACTTGTGTTTTTGCGCCAGCAGCGCCGCCGTCTCCTTTTTCTCCGTCTGCACGTTAAGGTCGGCGCCTTTTTCGACGAGAGTTTTCACAATATCGGCATAGCCGCGCGAGGCCGCCAGCATGAGCGCGGAGCGATTGTATTTGTCGAGGTCGGAGACGTCGGCGCCGTTGTCAATCAAAAAAGAGGCGATTCGAGGGTGGCCGAAATCCAATGCGCACAGCAGCGCTGTTTGGCCTATCAATGATTTGGCGTTGACGTCGGCGCCCTCGTCCACGAGGTTTTCGACAACTTTATAATGTCCTTTTTGCGCAGCGATCATCAGCGGCGTCATGCCGTAAAGATCGGCATGATTGACGTCGGCGCCGGCGTCGAGCAAAAGCGCCACAACATCCGCATGGCCTCGTTCGGCGGCTTTGAACAGCGCGTTGAATTTCTTGCGCGGTTCTCCCTTGTCAATATCTACGTTTTTATTCAGCAAAAGCTTGACGATCTCGGTACAGCCCTCGGCGGCGGCTTTCATCAGCGGCGTGTATCCGAGTTTTGTGTAAAATTCCGTCTGCGCCCCTTTTTGCAACAGCAGCCGCGCCGCTTCTGTCCGGCATTCGTCGATGGCGAATATCAGCGCCGACTCGCCCAATATGTTCCTGGCATTCACATCGACGCCGGATGTCAATAGCTGTTCAACTTTATCCGTGTCGCCGTGCCGCGCGGCCTGCATGAGCTCGTCGACGCTGTCGCCGTGCAATACCCCGGCGCCCATGATTACAGCAATAAAAAGAGTCGTTATTTTTTTCATAGCATCACTCTGTTTCCTCGAGTCGTCTGGCTTTTCAAACATGGCAATTGGAAAAAAGTTCAATCTTTTTTATCGAACAAGATAATTTAAGCAATCATCACAAAGAGGCAAGAGAAATTATAAACGGATGCGATGCATGTTTAGCGCCTGTACAAATGAATCATACTGGAACACTCTGCAATGATGTAATGAGACGAATTCGGCGTCTCGGGAAGAAAAGGAACAAGCGTTGCCCTCCGGCGGTTCGAGTTTTATTCCGAATGAGAACAAAGGGGAGTTGGAATGTTTGTTAACCGTATAATAAACAACGAGATGGGCGTAGGTTGTATATGTGGGAAATGCGCCGCTTTTTCGTTAAACTAAAAGTGTACAAAAGAAATCGGAGCGTAGTATCCTTTACAAAAAGCCTGATTTTGGCCCAAATACTGCTTTCGCATAAAAGTTCACACTCGCGGGTCATCGCAGCTATGCGCGTCGCGTCGAATTGCATCGAGAGTGATATTGTGTGGGTCGAAGGGAGGTGAGCATGGCAAATTGGTTGGGTTAATGAGCAACTTTATCATCCGAGGTTACACATGAGCGTTGTCAGGGACAAAATCATCGTTTTTCTATTCATGCTGATCATACCAGGTATTGCTTTTGCAAATTATTTTCCGGCGCCGCAGAGCAATTTCCAACCCATGAATATCTATATTATCGAAATTACCTATAACGGCGTCGACCTGATTGCCGGCGATGAAGTCGCCGTGTTCGACGGTGCGACTCTCGCGGGTTCCAAGGTTCTTCCTTACGTCGCCTCCAGTTCGAACGTTGTCGAGTTAATCGCCTACCGTGAGAACAACGGCGACGCCGGGTTTAAGGAAGGCAATCTCATGATTTTCAAGGCATGGGATGCCAGCGCCGGCATAGAGCATACCTTTGCCGACAGTGAAGTTTCCTATTTTGATCCGGCGACCGGCGACCCTATCCCGCCGGCTGCTTTTCAAGGCCTGGGCAGCGTCATGGTGGCCCTTAATGGCACGGTCACACTGCCAACGCATGATTTGACAATGCAGACGACGACCGGCGGTACGACTTCCCCGGCGCCGGGGACTTATGCGTACGAGGCCGGCAGTACGGTTTCTATCGAAGCGCTGCCCGACGCCGGATGGCAGTTCGATTACTGGGAGGGCAGCGTCGCCGATCCAAACGCCGCCCAGACAACCGTTAATATGGATGCGGACAAGATTGTAACCGCGCATTTCACCTGCATCGAACATACGCTGAGCATGATCGTCGATCCGGCGGGGACAGGGACGACGACGCCGACGCCGGGCGATACGCTTGTCTGCGAGGGCGAGAATGTCACGGTGACGGCGACGCCGGCCAGCGGCTATGAATTCGTCAACTGGAGCGGCCCGGTCGCCGACCCGAACAGCGGCACGACGACGGTGTTAATGGATGCGGATAAATCGGTGACCGCCAATTTTCAGGCGGTGTCGCCGACGACGGCGACCTTGACCATGCAAGTGAACCAGACCGGTTGGGGAACGACCAGTCCCGCCGTCGGGCAACATGATTATCCTCTGAACGATGTTGTAACAGTTACAGCGACGCCGGCGGCCGGTTACGAGTTCCTCAGTTGGGACGGCGGCGTTTTGATCCCAACAGCGCGACGACGACGGTGACCATGGATGCCAACAAGACGGTGACCGCCAATTTTGCGCGCATTCAATACGAGTTGACCATGCAGGTGAACCAGAGCGGTTGGGGGACAACGACGCCGGCGGTCGGCGTGCACAGCTACACCAGCGGCGATGTGGTCAGCATCCTTGCCGAGCCCAGCTCCGGTTATGAATTTGTCAACTGGACAGGGGATGTGGCCAACTCGACAAGCGCCTCGACCACAGTGACCATGGACGCCGCCAAGACCGTGACCGCAAACTTTCAACGCATCGAGTACCAATTAACCGTCGATCATTCGGCGGGCGGCGCAACAACACCGGCCGCCGGGACATATACCTATTATTCCGGCGATGTGGTGTCGATTGATGCTACGCCCGACGCCGGCTACCACTTTGTCAATTGGACCGGCGACGTGGCCGATCCGAACGCGGCGTCGACGACTGTTTTAATCGATGCCTCCAAGAGCGTGTATGCCAATTTTGCACTGGATACAACGTATCCCTTGACCATATCCGTGTCGCCGACGGCCGGCGGCACGACCAATCCGTCTCCCGGCACTTATAGCTATACGGATGGTACAAACGTCACGGTGACCGCCTCGCCGAACGCCGGCTACCATTTTGTCAACTGGACCGGCGATGTACAGGGAGATGTGACGAGCACTTCCATGACCGTGACCATGGACCAGGCGCGAGATTTGACGGCCAATTTTGCACTCGACTCGCCGCCGCAGCACACATTGACCATGCAGGTCAATCAAAGCGGCTGGGGCAGCACGGACCCGCCTGTCGGCAGTCACACCTATAATGAGGGCGACGTGGTGACGATTACGGCCACGGCGGCCTCCGGCTATCGCTTTGTCGAATGGCAGGGCGCCGTCGCCAACACTAGCGCCGAACAGACGACCGTCTACATCGACGGCGATAAAACCGTGACTGCCGTCTTTGAAGCCATCCCGCGGTACACGCTCACCATGCAGACAGACCCGGCGGGCGACGTCGGCGGAACGGCCAATATTGCCACCGGCGACCATCTCTATTATGAAAATACGGTCGTCGATCTGGAAGCGCAACCCAATACGGGATACCGCTTCTCCTGGTGGGAAGGCGATGTGGCCGATGCCAACAGTCCGACGACGACCATTACCATGAACGCCGACAAAGTCGTTGTTTTGCATTTTGAACAAATCCCGCAATATACCATTACCATCGATCCACCGGCCGACCCGTCCATGGGGACGACCGATCCTGTTCCCGGAACTTATGTACTTTACGAGGGCGAGACGATTACCATTCAGGCGCTTCCCAACTCCGGCTACGAGTTTGTCAACTGGAACAATGATCCCGCGTTGACCAGCCCGACAATCACCGTCACTGCGAACAGCGACGAAACCTACACACCCGTTTTTAAAGTGGTCGACGATGTGGTGTTGACCGTGCAAATAAACGACGACACCTGGGGGGATGTCGTCCCCTCGCCCGGAGACCATAACTACAAGCTGGGCGACGTGATCGACCTGGAAGGCATTCCGGCGGCCGGCTATCGTTTCTCCGATTGGGACGGCGATGTGGCCGATGAATTCAGCGCCACGACTACCACGACCATGGACGGCAACAAGATTGTAAAAGCCAATTTTGCTCACATTGTCTACCGTCTCATCATGCACAAGTCGCCGACGGTCGGCGGTTCGGTGACGCCGTCGGAAGGAACGCATAATTATAATTCGTGGAAAACCGTGCAAATCATCGCCACGCCGGCGACCGGCTACAAATTCACCGGCTGGACCGGCGATGTGGCCGATCCGACCAGCGATACGACCACCGTGCTCATGAGCGGCGACCAGGATGTGACCGCCAATTTTGCGGCGGCGAATGACTATACGCTGACCATCAACGTCTCACCGAGCGGCGGCGGCAGCACTTCGCCGTCCGTCGGCACGCATGTCTATCCCTATAATGAAGTGGTGACGGTCACGGCGACGCCCGCGGCCGGTTACACGTTTCAGGAATGGCTGGGCGATGTCGCCGACCCCAACAGCGCGACGACGACGATTCAGATAAACGGCGATAAGAATATCACCGCCGTTTTCGCGGAACAGCAGCCGGATTACTATCAGCTCACCATGAAGGCGACGCCGAGCAGTGCCGGGTCGACGACGCCGTCGCTGGGCGCCCATAATTATACGCCCGGCTCGGTAGTCTCCATTTCCGCCTCGCCGCAGCCCGGCTATCATTTTGTCTCCTGGAGCGGCGACGTCGCCGATCCGAACAGCATCAACACCACCGTCACCATGGATGGCGACAAAACCGTCACCGCCAATTTTGAAGCCGGCTCGGTTCAATACCAGTTGACCCTTGATGTAACCCCCCTTGGCTGGGGTTCGACGTCGCCGCCGGTGGGAACGTATACCTACAATGACGGCGATGTCATCAGTCTTTCGGCGACGCCGACGAGCGGGTATGAATTCGACTATTGGTCCGGCGATGTGGCGGATCCGAACAACCCCAATACCACGGTGACGATGAACGCCGATAAAAATGTCGTCGCCCATTTCAGGGAACAGAGCATTTACTATACCCTCACCATTTCCGGAACTCCGGCGGATGGGGGAGACGTCATCCCGGCAGCGGGCAGTCACCAATATTCCGAGGGCGCCGTGGTCACCATTCAGGCGTTGCCCGCCAGCGGATACCGGTTTTCCTATTGGACCGGCGACGTCGCCGATCCGAACAGCGCCACGACCACGGTGACCATGAACAGCAACAAGACCGTGCAGGCGGTGTTCGAACAGTCGTCGAACCAGGTTGTGCTCACCATGCAGGTCAATCCCCTGGACGGCGGCACTACCGGCCCCGAACCGGGATCGCACACATTCACCTTGAATGAAACCGTGCACATTAGCGCCGTACCCAATCCCGGATATGTCTTTTCTCATTGGACCGGCGATGTGGCCGATCCTAACGCCGCCTCGACGACGGTAGCCATGACCGACAACAAAACGGTCACCGCTCATTTTGTCGTCGGCCAGCCGCAAAAGGCGATTTTGACTATTTCCGCAAGTCCGGATGACGGCGGCGAGACCATCCCGGCCCCGGGCAACTATGAATATGACATGAACGCCATTGTCGGCATATCGGCATCGCCGGCCGGCGGTTTTCGTTTCGTCGGCTGGACCGGCAACGTCGCCGACCCGAACAGTGCGACGACGACGGTGACTATGGACGGCGATCAAACGGTTGTCGCCAATTTCGAAAGAGAGGGCGACGATAATGTGATTTTCAGCTTTAACGTGAGTCCTGTCGGGACGGGCACAACGGCGCCGTCGCCGGGCATACATATTTATACCCGCGGCCAGGTTGTCTCTGTCTCCGCCATCCCTTACGACGGCTATTATTTTGCCGGCTGGTTCGGCGATGTCAATGATCCGCAAAGCCAGACGACGACGGTGCTGGCCGATACCAACAAGGAAGTGACCGCCATTTTTGAAAAGGGCGAACCGCGGCAGTTTACATTGTCCATGTTCGTCAATCCGCAGGGCGGCGGCATCACCGCGCCGGCCGAGGGAACGCACCAGTATGATGAGGGCGATGTCGTGAATATCGCCACTGTGCCTTCACCCGGATTTGTTTTCAAGAGCTGGATCGGCGATGTCGAGAATCCAAACAGTCCGACGACGAGCGTGAAAATGAGCGGCGATAAAACAGTCATCGCCAATTTCAACGCCGTCAATCCGAATCAGTTTATGCTCACCATCGTCGTCAATCCGCAGGGCGGCGGCATTACCGTGCCCAACGAGGGCAGCCACGCCTACGATGCCGGGCG
>JAJRST010000424.1 GCA_024278645.1 bacterium
CGCACAATGACGATGGTCAGTCCGGCGGGGCCGATGTTCTTTTGGGCGCCGGCGAATATGACGCCGAACTTGCTGACATCATAAACTTCGGAAAGAATATTGGACGACATGTCGGCCACCAGAGGCGTTTTGCCGGTGTCCTGGATCGTTCTGTAGCGCGTTCCGTAAATCGTATTGTTGGTGACGATATGCACATAATCGGCGTCCGCTGTAAAATCGCCGGCCTTGAGTTCGGGGATATAGGAAAAGCCCTTGTCTTCCGAGGACGCAATGACCACGGCCTCGCCATACCTCTTGGCCTCGGCGATAGCCTTTTTGGCCCAGGCGCCGGTGTTGACAAAGTCGGCTTTGCCGCTGCCGTTCATGATGTTCAGCGGCACGGCCGAAAACTGCGTCGAAGCGCCGCCCTGCAGAAACATGACGTAATAATTGTCCGGGATATTCATCAACTCGCGCAGGTCCGCTTCCGCCGCCTTGTGAATGGCGTCGTAAGCCTTGGAGCGGTGGCTCATCTCCATGACCGACATGCCCGCGCCCTGGTAATCGAGCATTTCATCCGCCGCCTGGCGAAGCACCTCTTCCGGCAATACAGCCGGTCCTGCTGAAAAGTTATAAACACGCGACATATTTTGCTCCTTTCTCGATAAAAATATTATTTATTTTGATTCAATGTAATCAATGCCGAAAGATAGTGAAAGTCCCCCAGGATGGACAAATTGCGCACAAAGACGTCGCTCTGTTTCGGTTTAATGACCACCGGCGTCAAATTGACGATGCCCTTGATCCCCCCTTCGACAAGTTGATCGGTCACCTTTTGCGCCGCTTTTTCCGGCACGGCGATGACGCCAAGTTGAATGTCGAATCGTCGCACAATTTCTACGATCATGTGCGATGGAAACAAAGCCACCGATGTGCGCATGGTTTCGATTTTGTTGATGTTAGCATCAAATCCGGCGACGATCTTGTAGCCATGCACTTGAAACTGCTCAAAATTCAGTATCGCCGACCCCAGCCTGCCGATGCCGACGACGCAGGCGTTGCGCTGCTGGTTAAAACCCAGTTTGGCGGCTATCGCCTTTTTCAGCTTGATTACGTCGTACCCGGCGCCGAGGTTGCCAACATCGCCCAGGTAGCCGATGTCCTTGCGCACGTTGTGCGAGTTCATGGACAGCCGCCGCCCGATTTGCGACGAGGAAATGGTCTGCACATCGTTGCGAATGAGTTCGTCCAGGTAGCGGTATAAAAGACACAAGCGGGCGATCGTCGGTTTTGGAATGTCGGTCTGCATTATTTTTCACAAATTAAAGCAATTAAGCATTATTTGCCTGATATATTTTTCACCAATTTAACACTTTATGGCTAATTTGTCAAGTCAATTATCCATTGAATTGGTTTTCGTTTTCGTATATTTGCTTTATTTGTGATTTTTTTCACACCAACAGATATGAATAGTACATGACGAGCAAGAGGATCAAAAGTGTGCAACCCCGGTTGTTCAAAGTCGTGGCAACTATTCGGCCTGAAAATCCGATGCGGCAGATGCATTTCTGAAGGCAAACCTATTACGGGAAAACCATTCGGCTCGAAAACAAGACAAGTACAGCTCCGTCATTTCCTTTTATCCGGCTGCAGGTTGTCCAGCTCGGCCTCCAGTTCGCGGGTGAGGCTCTTCATATACTTTTCGATGTCTTGTTTGCTCAGGGATTTCGATTTCGCCAGTTCGAGCTCTTTTTGCCCCACGCCATATTCGCCGGCTTTGATGTGCGCCATTCCTTTCTTGTGCAGAATAATGGCGGCCCAGTCCTGCCGTGAACGGCGATTGGCCAGCCCCAGGGCCTCGTCCAGGGTGCTTTGTGCGCGCTGCCACTTTCGCCGCGCCACCGAAGCATCCGCCGATTTTACCAGGCAGCGAATGACGCCGTCGATGTCGTCGGCGTACAGGTAAAAGCGCGCCGCATATTCAAAGCTTGCCTGCGCGCCGCGCCATTTTTGTTGTTCCAAAAGAATGTCGCCGATGTGCTCTTCGACGCTGGCCATGTTCAGCGTATCCGCCAAAACCTCCATAAAATCACCGGCCTGCTCAAAATGAGCCAACGCCTTCGCCGTCTCGCCCAGCTCCTCCTCCGTGGCCGCCAGTTGATAGGTGGCGTCGGCGATTTCGCGATCATTTTCCAGGGTCGTCGCCAATTTTAGTGATTGCTCCAGATAGTGTCGCGACTTTAGCAGCATCTTGCTTTGCCGCAGCAGGATGCCGATCTTTGTATAAAGCTTGATAACCGTAATCGTCTCGCCCAGTCCCATATATTTTTCAGAGCTGAATCCGAAATAGTCCCAAGCCTCCAGCGGACGATTCCGATCCAGGCTCATGGCGCCAAGGCGAAAATAGAGCCATGCCAGCGTGCGGTCGTCCTTCAGATCATCGGCGATCGTCGCCGCCGCGCGGTAGGCCGTTGCGGCTTTTTCGGAATTGTGCAGGTCTTCATAAATTTGCCCGCGCAGCACATATACGAACAGCGGCCCGAACTGATTGGAAAAAGCATCAAAAACCGATAGCGCCTTTGCAAGGGCCTCCAACGCATTTTCATACTTTTTTGTTTGATACAAAAACTCGGCGGCATTAATATTGATCCAGCCGCCCTCGGGTTCGAACGATGTAAAGGTTTGCGCCAGGCCGGCGTAAAGGCGGCTCATCTGTTCGATCAAAGCGGCGTCCCAGGATTCGTTTGCATTGTAAAAGATATCCTCCAACGTGCGAATCGCATTGTAAAAGACGACGCGGGCGCCGGCTTTCTTTTGTTCGGTATATCGCTCCAGGTTTGGAAATATATTCGTCCGTTTCGGGTAAAAGCTGAAACCAAAGTCCCTGGCCAACGGCAACTCGGCATCCATCTGAAAATAACGGAAACCGTCATACGGCGGCCACAGCGGCAATTTGTTCTCCAGAATGGACGGCTTGACCGTGGAGAGAGGCAGAACGACAATCGGCTTGCTCGCGTGTTCTGACTGAATGATCACCGCCTTGGCGTCCGACGCCTTTATGAGGGCGTTGGCCACATCGTAATAATTGCTGTCGCCCTCGAAATAGTAAAACACGGATTTCACCGCCAGCGGCGCAGGGTTCGCCGGATTGGTTATTTTCTTGGCGTTTGTCAGGCCGCGAAGGAGATTATGGAAAGCGGAACTTTCATAGCTGTCCGTTACAATGAGGACGCCTTTTTCATTGGCGGAGAAAGCATAGCCGAAATCCGCTCGTTTTTGCATGATTTGCAGAACGAAATTCTCAATGTGCGCCACGGCGGCGTCGCTGCTTTTTTCCTTCAACGAGAGATCAAAAGTCGTCTCGTCGACAAACACGCCCGAAGGGAATTCCCTCGCCGCCACACGGCAGACGAACCCCTTTTCTTTTTTCTCGAGGTAGAAAAACAGCACCACTTTAATTTTGGCGGACTGGTTCAAACGCAAAAGCAAGACCGGATCGAGCTTGCGGTCGAAATCGTCCAGGGTCACTTGTTTCACGCGTAGCTGAATGCAATCAATGGGCATGACGGAAAACTCGTTCGCTTTGCTTTCGCTGAATTTGCTGAAAATTTCATCCAGCAGCGCCGCATAGTCCTGCGTCTCCGCCGTGGCCACGTACATTTTTCGCGGCGAGACCCGGAACGAATCGTCCTGCGCAACAACGGGTGACAAAAGCCCCAACAAAGCAAACAGAAAAAACGTTTTTGCTGTTTTCAACAGGTATTTTTTAATAACAAGTCCTCATCAATTTCATTGCGTCTAATTGAATGCAACGACTCTCTCTACAGGTTGCGTGAAAACCCCTGCGCACTTGTCAGGCTGAGCAAAGTCGAAGCCTTTCGACTCCGCTCAAGGCGACGCTTTTTCTCGTTTCCACACAATCTGTCTAGTTACGGTATCGTCCAATTTTCGCATTATTCAAAGGGATTTTTATGGTGATATGTTCGCCCGACGGTCGCAGGCGATTTCGCTGAATTTTAA
>JAJRST010000425.1 GCA_024278645.1 bacterium
AAGGAATAAAAATTATCCCGGCCTCGCAGACCAGTCCGATTTCCTTGCACGAAGGAAAGCATACCTGTAAAAACAACACATTGATGTTCGGGCAAGTTATGCAATTGCGCAGCAACGGATGGAACACACTCGTCGAGCTCAATGTTGCGGATGCCATGAAGCCGGTCAAGGACCTGGAAAGCTCCTTGCTCGGCGTCGCCCTGATAACGGCTCTGAGCACGTTGCTGCTGCTGTTTTTTCCGGTTCAATTTGTCATCCGTCCTCTCAGCGAGCTGCAAAGAATGGCTTTGAAAATCAAGGAAGGGGATTTTTCAGCGAGGATCAATATAAAGTCGGACGATGAAATCGGCAGCCTGAGCAACACCTTTAACCTGATGGCCGCGGCCATCGAAGAAAGGACGCAGCATTTACAGCGCAGCGCCGAGGATTTGCGCAAGCGCGAGAATGAACTGCGCATCCAGCACAATCGCCTGAAAACCGTGGTCAGCTCGATGACCGACGGTCTGATCCTGCTCAACAGCCACAATGAAATTGTCCTCTCCAACGACGCCGCGCAACCGCTCGTCGACTTTTTCCAAAACTCGCAACCGGCTTTGAATATTCGCAAGTGCAACCGCGGATTGGCCGAGCATAGCAACTGCATGGAATGTCTGCTGGATCCGAATCGAAAAACAAACTGCGTTCTCACTATAAAGGATTCCATTTACGAAGTCATTTCGTCCAGCCTTCCGGGACTGGACGGCCTAACCGGAAAGATTTTGCTGGCGCGGAACATTACCGAGCGGGAGCGCATGAACGAGCAACAGGCGCACCAGGAAAGACTGGCCATGCTGGGCAAGACGGCGGCGGTCGTCGCTCATGAAATGAACAGCCCCCTGGCGGCCATTTCCATGTACAACCAGATGATGGAGACCGAGCTGCCCGGAGACTCCCCTTTTCAGGAGCATGTGGATGTCATCAAGCGCAACTCGCAAACCTGTCAACGCATCATCCGGGATTTGCTGGATTATGCTCGTTTGCCCAAGCTCAAAACAGAAGAATTCGATCTGCAGCAAATCCTGCAAAATGTGATCCGTTTTCTCCGTCCCATGTACGAACAGAAAAACATTACCATTAAAAATGATTTTTCCGCCGGCCTGATGAAAATCAGCGGCGCCCCGAACCAGATGCAGCAGGTGTTTGTCAATTTGCTCCTCAATGCCATCCAGACCATCTCCGCCGAAACCGGTCTCATTCAGGTGCGTTCTTCTGAGGACGAAAGCCGCAAAACGCTCATCGTGGATGTGGAGGACAACGGTCCCGGCATCGGCGAGAAGGAGAAAGAGGAAATTTTCGAGCCGTTCTTTACCACAAGGCCTTCCGGGGGCACCGGCCTGGGGCTTTCGACGGCGAGAAATATTGTCAAGGCGCACGGCGGCGAGCTGCTGCTTTTCGAATCCCGGCCCGGGAAAACAGTATTTCGCATTATCCTGCCCTGTTCCGTGGATTCGACGCCGGAATAACAAGTGCAAAAACCCATGCAAAAAAATGACCGACAAAACAGGGACGTTCCAATGACGCAAAACATCCGGGAAATGTTGCCTTATGACTTGAAGGAGCTGAACATTTTGGTTGTGGACGACCAGGAGGATGTCCGTCGCGGCCTGGGACGGCTGATCGGCGCCCTGGGCTGCGAGGTGCAAACATGCGCTTCGGGAGAAGAGGCGCTGGCGCGTATGCAAAAAGAAGATTTTGACATCATCTTTACCGACATAAAAATGGAGGGCATGTCCGGCGTCGAGCTTTTGGAAAAAATTAACCATCATTGGTCGGACGTGCAGGTGGTGATGATCACCGGGCACGGCACCATTGAAATGGCGGTCTCGTGTCTGCAAAACGGCGCCGCGCACTTTATCACCAAACCGTTCGACAACAAGGAAATTCTGTCTTTTGTGGAAAGAGCGGGCTATAAAATATTGTCCAACCGCCACGCCCGCCTGACATCCGGGAAATACGAGACAAAAAACATCATTGCCATCGACAAAGCGATGCGCAAGGTTTTGCATGTCGTGGAACAGGTGGCGCCCAGCAAGGTTCCGGTGCTCATCGAAGGCGCCAGCGGCACCGGCAAGGAGCTGATCGCGCGCCAGATTCATAACCACAGCGCCGTTCGCGATAAACCCTTTATCGCCATCAATTGCATCGCCCTGCCGGATTCGTTGCTGGAATCGGAATTATTCGGTTACAAAAAGGGCGCATTCACAGGCGCTCACAAAGACACGAAAGGGCTGTTCGAACAGGTCAATGGCGGCACTATTTTTCTGGACGAGGTGGCCTCCATGTCGCCGCTGTTTCAGGGCAAGTTGTTGCGCGTGCTGCAGGAAAAGGTGATTCGTCCGCTGGGCGGCAATGAGAATATCAAGGTCGATTTTCGCCTGATCACCGCCAGCAATCGCAACCTCGAGGATATGGTGCGGCGCGGCCAATTCAGGGAAGATCTCTTTTACCGTCTGCAGGTGATGAAAATCACCCTCCCTTCTCTCCGCGAGCGTAAAACATGTATTCCGGCGTTGGCCGAGTATTTTCTGGAACAGGCGGCTCGCGAATTCCTGGGCGATGAAAAGAGCCACCCGCAACTGTCGCCGGCCGCACTCGACGTGCTGCTGGCTCATGACTGGCCTGGCAATGTGCGGGAACTGGAAAATACCATGCAACGGGCTTTGATCGTCTGCCAGGGGGAGAAGATACTGCCGTCGCACCTGGGACTGTCCCCGGAATTGAGTGTTCGCGACCACGCATTCGCGGAAACGACCAGCTACGAAGAAGGCAAGCGCAAGGTGCTCGAGGACTTTCAGCGCACCTATGTTCGCGGCATTTTGCAGCATACAAACGGCAACATCTCCCGCGCCGCGGAACTGTGCGGCCTGACGCGCGCCGCCTTGCAAAGAATCATGAAAAAGCTGAATATCGACAAAAGCGCGCTGGCCGCGGATGCCGATTCGTAATCGCGCCAACTGCATCATTGTGTATGCACCGCACATCTTTTTAATTTTCAATAGGATGCAAACATCCGCCGATCTTTGCTGCATACTCGGGTATACCATTTTTCTCCTCAACGGCGTTTCCCGACTTTCCTCTTTCGGTCGCCGGTCTTTTTAAACCTGCCAACCTGTTATTTTTCATACAATTAAAAGGCAACGTCTTTTCCCACCCGCGGGGCATTCTTCTGGCACGACAATTGACATACAGAGCACCAAAATGGTCAATAACATTCGATTCTATTATTGAGGCGCCAATGAGCTCCAGAAGAAGGATTTTGTCTATCTTTCGTTTCAGAACACCTCTCGTCGCTCTGTTTATCCTTGCCAGCACCTCCCTTTCCTCGGCCCAAACTCCCGTAGAATTTTTTCAAAAGAATTGCGCCAGTTGCCACACCATCGGCGGCGGCAGACTCACCGGGCCGGACCTGAAAAACGTCTCCGAACGACAGGATCGTGAATGGCTGGTCAAGTGGCTGCTGGACCCGGAAGGCGTCCTAAAGAGCGGCGACCCTTATGCGGTGAAATTGCAAAAGGAATCCCGCGGCGCGGTGATGACTCGTTCGCCGGGCATCACCCGCGACATGGCCAACGCCCTGCTGGACCTGATCGATGCGGAATCGCAACTGGAAAAATCGCAGTTCGCCGGTCTGCAAATCAGCGATCGTCCTTTATTGCCGGAAGACATTGAAGAAGGTCGCGCCCTGTTCACCGGGGAAAAGCCGCTGAAAAACGGCGGCGCGGCCTGTATAAGCTGCCACACGGTCAACGGGCTTTCCGGCCTTTTCGGCGGCGGCCGCCTCGGCCCCAACCTGACCCGCGCCTACGCCCGACTGGAAGGCCGCAAGGGACTCTCCGCCTGGTTGAGCGCCCCTCCGGGACTGACCATGAGCCCCATTTTCAACAAACATCCCCTGGACAGCGAGGAAATCCTGCCGCTGGTGGCGTTCCTGAAAAACGAGACCGAGACGGACAAACCGCTGCAAAACGCCGGCATGATTAATTTTCTGCTCTTCGGCCTGGGAGGCGCGGTGATCTTGCTTGTCGCTTTCGACTTTATCTGGAACAAGCGCTTCCGCGGCGTGCGCAAAGAGTTGTTTGAGCAAACTTACCAAAGTATGAAAACGCGTTAATAGAGCTTTGATTTCAAAACCAACCTGACGGGATTTACAAGATTAACGGGATGGATAAAATGAAAGTATCGATCAAGAGCAAAGTAATAAAAAATCCTGT
>JAJRST010000426.1 GCA_024278645.1 bacterium
AGGGACGAAGTGTTTATAGCCTGAAAAGAAAGACAAGTCCCGTAGGGACGGTATGTTTCTAGTCGGAGAAAGACAAAAGAAAATTGGTTAGAGTCCCGTAGGGACGACATGTTTATAGTCAAAGACAAAAGATAATTGGTAAAAATCCACATATCGTGCCTACGGCACTTGAATCAGGATCGCAGAATAATAGCTATAAACATATCGCGCCTGACGGCGCTGAAAATGTAGATGCATTTCATCGTCAAAAGACGTCCCGGTAGGGACGAAATGTTTATGGCCTAACCCGGACAAGCCGGAAATTCCAAATCCCAAATCCCAAAATCCAACTGTGAAATCCAACTTTTGCCGGATACGGTTAAAAATCAACTTTTAAGACATTAACATGTTGCGCCTACGGCGGTTTGATCGTCCGGCCCACTTTAAAAATCGTTGATCATCATTCTGAAATCGTTTTTTCAAGATTTACGAACAAGGAACGGCGATTTTTGATTTAAGAAGTTTTTCGCCTCGCTCCCACGCTCCGGCGTGGGAGTGCGTCGGCGACGCTCCGCGTCGTGTGCCGCGGCGGAGTTGGGTTTGCCTTTAGACGAGCCGCCGTCGCAGCGCACATCCCCTGCCGGGACGCAGAGCGTCCGCAAAGGCATTGCGACGGAGAGCGTCGCAACGAGGGGGAAATCGGAAAAAGAGGAGCCCGCTTTTTCATGACCGATGTTGTAGGGATGATGACTCACAAAAAGGGGGGGCAACTTATAGACGCGTCCGAGTCTGAATTCACTTGCATTTTTGACGCTTTTTTTCTAAGTTAAATATCTTTAACGGGGGAAACGCTGTTGAGTTTAGCGCCGATTTTATCGGCTTTTTTTATGCAAGACGATTTTTTTATGGCAAAGAGCAAAATCAAGACTCATTTTGTATGTCAGGAATGCGGCGCCGCGGCGGCGAAATGGCAGGGAAAATGCCCTGCCTGCGGTTCGTGGAACAGCCTTGTCGAAGAGCGAATGACGACGACAAACGTGCGCAATGCGGCGATGACGCCCAAAGGCGCCCTGGAGCCACAGCCGCTCGACAGCATCAATGCTGAAAAGCTGCCGCGGATTCAGCCGGTGAGCGCGGAATTCAGCCGCGTGCTCGGCGGCGGCATTGTGCCCGGCTCCATCGTCCTCGTCGGCGGCGATCCGGGCATCGGCAAGTCGACGCTGCTGTTGCAAGAGGCGGCGCAGATGAGTTCCGAGGATAATAAAATATTATATGTCACCGGCGAAGAATCCATGGAGCAGATCAAGATGCGCGCCGACCGCCTTGGCGTGGCTTCGCAGCATCTCTACATCCTCGCCGAAACGGAAATCGAAACCGTTTTGAACCTCATCGAAAGAATCAAGCCGGGACTGGTGATCATCGATTCCATCCAAACCATGTATACATCGGTGTTGGAAAGTGCGCCGGGCAGCGTCAGCCAGGTTCGCGAGTGCGCGTTGCGGCTCATCACCTTGGCCAAGAGTTCGGCGACGCCGGTGTTTCTTGTCGGGCATGTGACCAAAGAGGGCTTTCTCGCCGGCCCCAAGGTGTTGGAGCACATGGTGGACGCCTTGCTGCTTTTTGAAGGCGACCGCGAGCATTTCTACCGCATCCTGCGCGCCGTCAAAAATCGATTCGGTTCGACGCGCGAGATCGGCGTCTTTGAAATGCTGGACAGCGGTTTGAAGGATGTGCTCAACCCGTCGGCGGTCTTTCTGTCGGAGCGGCAGACAAAGACCTCCGGCTCCACGGTGATCTGCTGCATGGAGGGGACGCGCCCCATCCTTGTGGAGGTGCAGGCGCTGGCGGCGACGACAAAGTTCGGCTATCCGCAGCGCACCACCACCGGCATGGATGTGAAGCGGCTGATCCTGCTGCTCGGCGTGCTGGAGAAGCGTCTCGGCTACCATGTCAGTTCCATGGACGTCTTTTTGAACGCCGTCGGCGGCATCCGCATCGACGAGCCGGCCGCGGATTTGGGCATCATCACCAGCATCGCCTCCAGCGTGCGCAACCGGGAAGTCGATGCTAAAACTATTTTTATCGGGGAAGTTGGGCTCGGCGGCGAACTGCGTTCCGTGGCGCACATTGAGAGCCGCATCGCCGAGGCGGAAAAGATGGGTTTTGAACGGGCCATCATTCCCAGCGGCAACGCCAAAGGGCTGAAAGAATTTAAATCCATTCAGGTGCGGGCGGCAATAACGGCCTACGAAGCGTTGCAACACGCGGTTCAATAAAGCAGAGTGTATGGAATTTAGAATAGTAAAAAAAGACAAGCAAACGCGCGCCAGGGCGGCGGTGTTGAAAACGGATCACGGCGACATTAAAACGCCGGTATTCATGCCCGTGGGCACCCAGGCGGCCGTCAAGGCCATTTCGCCGCAGGATTTAAACGATATCAAGGCGCAGATCATTCTGGGCAACACCTATCATCTCTACCTGCGTCCCGGCTCCGATATCGTGCGCCAAGCGGGAGGCATTCAAAAGTTCAATGCCTGGCGCAAACCGGTGCTGACCGACAGCGGCGGCTTTCAGATTTTCAGCCTGAACGATCTCAACAAGATCACCAAAGACGGCTTTGAGTTTCGCTCGCACCTGGACGGCTCGAAGCATTTCTTTTCGCCGGAAAAGGTCATCGCCATTCAGCGGGATTTGGGTTCGGACATCATGATGGTGCTGGACGAATGCGTTTCCTATCCGTCGGAGTTTAACTATGTTCGCAATTCGGTGAAACTGACAGTGGAATGGGCCAGGCGCAGCATGAAGGCCTATAAGCAAATTCCACCCAAACACGATTTTTCACAGGCGGCGTTTGTCATAGTCCAGGGCGGCGTTTACGAGGATTTGCGGCGCGAGTGCGCCTTGCAGCTCATCGATCTTAACTTTCCCGGCTATGCCATCGGTGGATTGTCGGTTGGCGAACCCAAGGAAGCGATGTTCGAGATGACGGAACTGGTTGCGGAGTTGCTGCCGCATAACAAGCCGCGCTATCTCATGGGCGTGGGCAAGCCGGAGGATTTACTCGACGGCATCGAGCGCGGCGTGGACATGTTCGACTGCATCATGCCGACGCGCAACGGGCGCAACGGCCAGGCGTTCACCTCCACGGGCGTGGTCAATATAAAAAATCTCGTGCATCGGGAGGCGTTTGCGCCGCTCGATCCCGAATGCGGCTGCTACACCTGCCGCACTTTTTCCCGCGCCTATCTTCGTCATTTATACATCGCCAAGGAGCTGCTCATTTTAAAACTGCTCAGCCTGCACAACCTGAACTTTTATCTTCGACTCATGGAGGCGGCGCGCAAGGCCATTCTCGAAGAACGCTTTTATGAATTTAAAAGCGAATTTTTAACAAAATATCACAATAAAGAATAAATAAAAGATAGTCAACCAGGAGGATGTTATGCACGTTTTATTATCCGTTTTCGCCATGACCGGCCAGCCCAGCAGCGGGGAGGCCGGCAATCCGTTTGCCATGTTCTTGCCGCTCATTCTTATTTTCCTCATCATGTGGCTGTTGATTTTCCGTCCGCAATCGCGCAAGCAAAAACAGCATCGAATGATGCTTGCCAATGTACAGTCGGGCGACCGCGTGTTGACCATCGGCGGCATCTATGGCACGGTAAAGGGCCTTAAAAAGGACGACAAAGTCGTCATTCTGGAAATCAGCAAGGATTGCAAAATTGAATTGCTAAAGAGTTCCATTGCCCAGAATTTAACCGCCGAAGAGCGCAGCCGGGCGACGGTGAAAAAGTGAAATTGGTCTTTATGGGGACGCCGGACTTTGCCGTCCCCAGCTTGAAAACTTTGATCGACAGCGAACACCAAGTCGTCGGCGTCGTCACCGGGCCGGACAAACCCGCCGGTCGCGGCAAAAAGCTGCGGCCCTCGGCCGTCAAAAGGACGGCGCTGGAGTTCAGCCTGCCGCTATTGCAGCCGGAAAAATTTCGCGATCCCGATTTCCTTGAAGAATTGCAATCCTGGAACGCCGACTTGTTTGTCGTCGTCGCTTTTCGCATCCTGCCGGAGGTTGTTTTTGCCATGCCGCCAAAGGGAACGTTCAATCTGCACGCCTCTTTGCTGCCCAGGTATCGCGGCGCGGCGCCCATCAACTGGGCGCTGATCAACGGCGACAAGGAGAGCGGCGTGACCACCTTTTTTCTGGAGCGGGATGTGGACACAGGCCAAATGCTTTTGCAAAGATCCGTGCCGCTGAACGAAGACATGACCGCCGGCGAGCTGCACGATCTGCTGGCGCAGGTCGGCGCGGAGCTGGTGCTGCAAACTGTCAACTGCATCGCCGACGGTTCATGCAAACCGCGACCACAAGTGGGCGAAGCGACAAAGGCGCCGAAATTGACGCCCGAATTGGGTCATATCAATTGGCAATGGGACGCGCGACGTTTGCACAATCTCATTCGCGGGCTGGCGCCGATTCCCGGCTGCTACAGCTCTTTTCGCGACAAGAGAATTAAAATATTGCGCTCAAGCGTTGTGGATGAGAACGAAACAAAGGGCGATCCCGGCACGGTCGTCGCTGTGGTGAAAAACGGCCCGATTCACGTGCAGACCGGTTCGGGCGTCCTGGCGTTGCTGGAGCTAAAGCCGGAAGGCAAAAAGCTCATGACCGCCGCCGATTTTGCCCGCGGATCGCGAATCGAGGAAGGCCAGGTTTTTATTTAGCCGATGAGCAGTCCCGACAAAAAATCATCCGCCCGCTTTATCGCGCATCAGGCTGTGCAGCGAATCGAAGGCGACGGCGCCTATACGGATATTGTTCTTTCTCATCTGCTGCGGCGCTCGGAACTGGACCCTCGCGATCGCGCCTTTATCAGCGAACTGGTTCGAGGCGTCATTCGCTGGAAAAAGCGGCTCGACTGGATCGTGGACCGGTTGTTCACCGGCAAAAAAGATCAGCTTCCCGCCGAGGTGCGATGGATACTCCGGGAAGG
>JAJRST010000427.1 GCA_024278645.1 bacterium
CGGCGAGTCGATTTTCTTTTTGTCGTCGCAAATCCCGTTCGATGCGCTTGCGCATTTGCTCCAGTTCGTTCTTGCCGGCAAACACACGCTGGCGTTGATCTTCCACGCGAATGATGTGATAACCCCATCGGGTGCGAACAGGATCGGATATCTCACCAATCTTGAGAGAAGCCACAGCATCGGCAAAATCTTTGTCCATTTCGCTCAGGGTCAAAAAGCCGAGGTCGCCGCCATTGGCGCGCAGGGTTGAATCCTGAAAAGTCTGACGGGCGATCTCCTCAAAAGGCACGCCGGATTGCAAAGCCTGTTTCACCTGCCAGGCCTGCTCTTCCGTGCGTACAAAAATATGGCGCACGCGGTAGCTGGTCAGCCCCTTGATGAAAGCCTGGCGAATTTCATCTTCGGTGATGTTGATCTTGGCCCGCACCTCATCGCGATACAATGCGCGGATCATCTCGTCCCGCTTGACCCACTCGACGACCTTGCGGACATGTTCGGTCCGATCAAAGCCCTTTCGTCGGCCTTCCTGGGCAAAGAGTTTTTTGTCGATGAGCAAATTCAGGTGAGCCATGACCACATCGCCGCCCTTCTGGCTGGCCGTATATTGGGGAAAGAAATTCAGACTGTATTCCAGCTCGCTGCGGGTAATTTTTTCGTGATTGACAAGAGCAACGGTCTGGTCATCGAGTTCCGGAGCGGAACAATTGAGGGAGAAAAAAAGAATGAACAGAAAGAACAGCGGAAGGATGCAAAATATTTTAATTCTATTTTTTAAAAGCATATTTTTCAGGTACTACACAAATAAAAGGACAAAGGATTTGGTCGTAAATAAAATCCTGGTAATTTTTCGAGTTCGGAGTCCAGCTTTTAGGTTGAAAATCTTTCAGTCGTTAACACTCTATCGGTCGTCCCGCAAGCTAAAGATTGAACCCCAGACATCGTTACGCCCTTGCTGCCAAGGTCAACCTTGGGTGCGATTACGAATTCAGATAAACACACCCCGCCGCTTCGCGGCTTTTTTATTAAGCGATTATTTTATTAGCTCAGAAAAGCCAAAGCTGTTTTAATTTTTTATAATAACTTGGAAAACAATCTATTTATCTATTAATTTTTCCAGGCGTTACTTGATAAGCTTTTTATTAAAACATCACATAATCTAAAACTCTAACCCCAACGTAAATTTTTGAATATTATCGAATCGGCCGAACGATTCGTAGGCGTAATCGATTTTCATGGCCAGGGTCGGGCCGAATCCGTATTTCAGGCCAGCGCCCAGGGTCAGGCCCTGCTCGCTGTCCTTGGAGAAAAGAGATGCATATCCGGCGCGAAGCGCAAAGATGTCCATCAAGGTATATTCGGCGCCCACATTCACGCTCTCCACATTGTCGCTGGGATGCACAGCATCCACCGCCAGCCACAGCGTGTGGTTTTCCACATCCTGCAGCAGATCATAAGAAACACCAACACGAAGATGAAGCGGCAGGTCGTAAGCATCGGTTTCCAGGCCCGCGTTCACCCGCTCATTGCTGCCTTCCCGCAACGGATCAATATCGTGCTGCACCAGCAAATCACGACCGTACATCCTCATCTTGGTGCCAAAATTGCTGATGGTCGCGCCTATGCGCATACCGCGGAATTGGGTTTTGAAAACCGTACCCACATCAAGGGCCACGCCGCTGGCAGAGGAGTTGAGAATATACTCGTGAATATATTTGAAATTAAAGCCGATGCTGAATCGATCGGTCAGGGAACGACTGTAGGACAGGCCCAGGGCATAAGACCCGGCATTGAACTTTTGCCCGGTTCCTTCGGGATAAAGCTCGGTGGTGCGCTCCATTTCGCCCATGGTCATAAAATTGGCAAACATGCCAACGTTGCCCAGATTGCCCAGGTTGACGATGAATCCGGCATAATCAAAGCTAATGTCGGCAATCCACTCGGAATGGTTAAAGATCGCCTCGTTGCTCTGAATCAAAGCAATGCCGCCGGGATTCCAGAACATGGCGCTGGCATCGTTAGCCAGAGAGACATAAGCACCGCCCATGCCGATAGCGCGTGCGCCGATGCCCACATTCAGAAAGGGAGCTGCTGTAGTGCCCACTTTGGTTACGGATTGAGCGTACAGCATACCGGTCAGACTCAACGTCAATATCAAAATAATGATGATTTTTTTCATTTTCAAAAACCTCGTTGAGGAATTTCTTTATCTCATGCAATTTTCGTTTATTTGATCACTGCAAATTTACCGACCTTTTGGCCCAGGCCGGGTACTTCTATGTGATAGACATACACGCCATAAGCGATGTCCAGATTATCCTTGGTCAGCATATCCCATTCGGCCGTGCCATCATCAAAGGTGGACTCGTGCTCGATCACATCCACCAGCTCGCCCTGCACGGTATAAATCCGGATGGTGCATTTGACCGGCAGGTGGGTGAAATGAAGTTCGCGTGGTCCGCGGCCGGTGTTAAAGGGATTCTTCGGTTCCCAGCGCGAAGCCGCCACATACGGATTTGGCACCACTTTGATGCGATCCAGCATGGCTGCGGCCAGCTTGTTATCAATCTTTGGCCCTTCAGAAGTAAAGTGAAAAGTATCCTTGCTACCAAACGGCCGCGTGGTGGTCAGTCGAAGCGTATCGCCCTCGGTTGGTTTGTGTGCCGTGGTATCGTTGCCAAAGAACGAAACGCCCCAGGTAACCAGTTTCTGATCGCCGACCTCTTCGAAAAAGATGATGCGATCGAGATTGGACAATTGCCCGGCCGGAATAAAAGACGGTCGGAGCGGACTGTCGAGAAACGCATAGGGCAGTTCTTTGCCGGACGGAGCATCAATCACCTTGAAATTGGTCGGGATGGCCGGAATGTTGATGGCCGCGCCCTTGCTGCCGTCCGGATTGGCACGATACAATGTCAGCGGCGATGAAGTGCCCTCATTATCCGCAAAAAAGACGATGCGCATATCAACGGGATAGGGGATGCCTTTGGTATAAATACCGGCAGCGCTGAACTGCTCGAATACGTAAGCATAATTGTCAGGCTCGTCCGGGTGAATAATATTCCAGTTCGACAGAGAAGGAATTCGTTTCACTTCCCAATCGTTTTTAATATTCAGCCGCATCCCGTCGAAAAAGTCACGCCCGCCATCCTGGTCCAGGTTGCGATTGGCAATGGTGTCCGGTTCTGCATCCGGCCGACGTCGGATGACCTCGATGAA
>JAJRST010000428.1 GCA_024278645.1 bacterium
CCGAGTATGCTTTATATTACTATCAATTCCGAACAACCGAAGGCAATCGTATCAGGTATCGCGGCAATCCGAATCTCAAGCCGCCGCGCACCATCATGTACGAAGTCTGCTATGCGCACAACATTCTCAATGCCGTCGAGTTGACCGCCACCGGCTATTACAAGGACATCTCGGATGAAACCTTTCAGGCGCGGTGGTATCCGCTGGAAGGCAAGGATATGCGCATGAACATCAACGGTCGTTATCGCGACATCCGCGGCATCGAGATCAAAGCCGACGCTCGCTACACACGCTTTCTCAGCGGCTATATCAGCTATGACCACATGGTCAGCTCCACCGGCAGGTATGGTTTCGACCGCTTTTACCAGGATAAAACCAAAGAACCGCGTCGCGTGAGCACCAGCGTCACGCAACCCAAAGCGCGTCCGATTATCAAAGTGAATCTCGATTTCCATACGCCGACGGATTGGGGCTTCCGCCTTGCCGGTTACCCGCTGTTTGCGGATATGAATCTTGGTTTGCTGTACTACTGGCGCGCTGGCGAGACCTTCACCTGGAATCCCGATGCGATTCCTTACATTGAAGACAATATTCGCTGGCGCCCGTACCAGAGAACGGACATGCGCTTTAAAAAACGTCTGTTCAGGAAATGGAATATCGAGCCTGAAGTTTACATCGATGTCATGAACCTGTTCAACAACAAAAACATGAACGGCGTTCGCGGCTATAGATATTCGACTCAAAACTTTACCAAAGTGTTAACAGGCATCTACGACACCTGGGCCTGGGACGATCACAAGTGGTGGAAGAACGAGTTCATCGACTACATGTACTCATTGGATATCGAAGGCGGCGACCGCCCCGGCGATTACAAAACCAAGGACAAACCCTACATCGATATGCCTGGCTTTACTCCCTGGACATTCCTGGAAAAACGTCAGATTTTCTTTGGCATTCGAATCAACTTTTACTAACAGTTGACTGAAAACCGAGAATTCAGGGTGTAAACAATTACAGGAGGAAATTTAGTATGAATAAGATTCTGAAAAGCAGTGTGTTAATACTGATGCTGCTGCTCCTCATGGCTCCATTTGCCTTTAGCCAGGCATCACGTGTTGTGGCGATTGGCGAGATGCAGCACACCGTCGGCGAACAGGTGGACTTTTTAGCCCTGCGCTGGCCCATTGCGTGGACCCAGGTTGAAAAAGGTATGTCCGGCGGCCCCAATGGGATTACTTTTGGTCACAAAGAAAACTGGACCGACGGCAACAATGTGACATGGTCGGTGCGTACGACGCAGGCCGTGGATGAAAAATTTACCGATGTCGTCAATGTCACTGTCCCGGTAAGCGGCGCTTTCAATCGTACGTTCCGGTTTCCTGCGCCCGATAAAATCGTGGACGGCCGCAATTGGGCCTCCAGCCAGGATCTGAACGACCCGGTGGACGGCGGCATTCCCGCGGATGTCGTCGGTTATGCCAAGTGGAACACCTGGAGCGGCATTGATATCGAGCGTTGGGCCTACTCTTTCGCTGACAGAAAATATGATGATTTTGTCATTGTGGAATGGGTGTTTACAAATGTATCCGGCGAACAGCGCGAAGACGTCTATTTTTCGATTCAAGCGCAATTCAACACAACAGCGCATTATCCCGGCGACTTGTGGAGCGATTACTATGGCGTCAACTATAAAACGGGCGAGGATTCCTTGCGCCTGTATTATATGTGGGACGCCGACAATCTGAGCACTCCGGAAGACGACAAGGGCAATCCGGATCAAACCTGGGGCAATTTTCGCGAGCCTCAATTTATTGGGTTGGGCATCCTTCATGCGGATGCCGCGGCGGATGACGAGTCGGACAACCCGGCGTTTCCGATTAAAGCCGGTTGGTCGCAGCGCGAGCAGTTGCCCAATTTGAGCGAAGATGGTCACGATCGCATTTACAACTTTCTGAAATCGCCGTGGGACCCGGCAAACCCGAATCTGAACACGGACCCCACGGGCTTTTACCGTTTCCTCGACTGGGCCAAGTTTGACGAACATGTCAGCGACCCGTTGACGGAACAGTCAAAAGCAGGCACGTTTTCTTGCGGTCCCTACCAGATGGCGGACGGCGAAGATGTGCGCATCGTGACGGTTTATGCCGGCGGCGCCATCAACAACCAGCTTTGCATCGATCTGGGTCGCGCCTATAACTCCGGGTATGTGCAGTTGCAGGAAAACCTTCGTCCTATGCCATACGATTACGGCGACTTTAAGATCAAAGGCACAATGGTTGATCAGGCGACCAAAGATGCAATTATCAATACCGGCATCGACTCTTTATTCCAAAGAGTCAGCATGGTGAATAAACTTTGGCAAAGCGCCAGTGTGAAAAAGGGCGAAGGCTCCTTCGGCATCGACCTGGCGCCGCCTTCACCATCGCTGGAAGTGACCTCTATGCCGGCGCAAATCAAACTCACCTGGGGCGATGAAGCCAATGGCTACCCGGATCTAAAGGGCTATAGAATTTATCGCAGCTATTGGCGACGTCCTGAAATGACAAACCCAACGGATACGACTTTTATTCTAGTCGATGAGGTCGGCGCTGATGTTCATGAATATATCGACAAAGGCGAAACGACTCCCGGACAGCCGGTCATTCGCGGTGAAAGCTACTATTATTATGTGACGTCTGTGACCAATAGCGGCATGGAGAGCAGTGCACTCCAGAATCGCACCGGGTTTGGCAAAGGCGGCGCTGACAAACTTCAGGAAGCTGCGTCTCCGACACGTCCGGCTGATGCCAATTGGAAAGATGAAGTCGTCGTCGTTCCCAATCCTTATCATGTCCGGGCCTATGAAAAGTATAGCGGCAGACAACTCAAATTCCTGAACTTGCCGCAATACGCCAATATTCATATCTATACCATGACAGGCGACAAGGTTCAAACTATCGTTCACGATACAGGAACTGGCGACGCATCCTGGGATCGACAAGACACCTTCTCGACAATGGAAATTGTCAGCGGCGTCTACATTTATGTCGTGGAAGAACTGGATGCTCCCAATGGCAGCGCCACGGGCGAGATTGCAATGGGCAAATTTGTTGTTGTCAAGTAGCCTCGTCTGTTGAGTAAATCGGCATGAATAAGGAGGAACAAAATGAATAACAGAAGCTTAATTCTGCTCGTGGCGATGCTCATGGTTATGCTGTGGGTTTCTTCGCCGCAAGCTGGAGTCACAAAATATGCCCAGGCGGGTATGGCTTTTTTAAAGATTGATCCTGACGGCCGCTCCGCCGGCATGGGCGGCGCCGTAACCGCTATGGCGAATAACTCTTTGGCCATGTTTTCCAACCCCGCCGGCATGGGATTGAACGACGGATTGGATGTGGCTATTACACAAACAAACTGGATCGCCGACATTAAGCATTACGCCGTCGCGGCATCCTACGGCTTTGCCAACATCGGAACGTTCGGCGTCAATGTCGTCTATATGGACTATGGAGATATGAGGCGAACCGTTCCCTATTCAGGCTCCGATCCTACATTGAAGGACATCGGATACATGGATTTAGGCGCTTTTACCGTGGGCGAATATGCCATCGGCGCTTCCTACTCGCGTCAAATCAGCAGCCAGTTTTCCATCGGCGGCACGGTCAAATTCGTACGCCAGGATTTGAGCTGGAGCGAAACCCTGGATGTGAGCACCGGTCAAAATGTGCAGACCAACAACATTCAGGATCTCGCCGCCTTTGATTTCGGCACGCTGTACTATACCGGTTGGAAAGATCTTCGTATCGGCATGTCCATGCGCAACTTTTCGCAGCAGGGACGGTACGTCGACCAACGGTTTGAACTGCCGCTGACAATGACTCTTGGCGCTGCAATGAATGTTTTATCTATCTGGTCGGATGAGACCACGCACAAAATTAACGTCGCTTTCGACTGGAGCCATCCACGCGATTACGAGGAACGCGTTCACCTTGGCTTTGAGTATGTTTTGGCCGAAATGTTGTCTATACGCGCCGGATACAAATTCAATTACGATGAAGAAGGTTTGACCTTTGGCGTCGGCGTTGATAAAAAATTCGGCGCCGTCGGCATCCGTTTCGATTATGCCTATGGCGCGTTCGGCGACTTTTTCAACCAGGTCCACAGAACATCCTTTGCGATTACTATGGACTAACGCGCAAGCTAAGAGACTGAAAGGGATGGATGACATCCCTTTCCTTAACATTCTCCCGTTTATGACGGCGATGCCGGAATAAACGGGAGTTTTTTTCACTATCTTGAGAGGAAAACATGCGTTCGTTATTCTTGACAGTTATCACTCTATTCATGATTTCCGCACTATACGGCCAGTCGGAGATTGTTTTGCAATACGACTCAGGGCAAGTTGACAAAACCTGGACTTTTAACATTGACGGTTGGTTTTTTACAACGCGTTTTACCCCGCCATCGAAAGCCTTGTTGACCAAGGCGCGCTTTTACATCGCCGATACCAGCAACGGCGCGACATATAATTTTTCA
>JAJRST010000002.1 GCA_024278645.1 bacterium
GTGTGCGGCAAGCCGGCGGTGCTCGGCGTCAGCTACCGCGTGGAAGAGCTCGCCGACCGACCGGAAGGCTTTCGGCCCGATAACGCCAAGCCTTTCAAGAGCCTGATTACACTGCCGGAACTGCTCGGCCAGGTTCTCGGCGTCGGCCCGAATTCCAAACGCGTCAACCAGTTGTACCACAACATGTTGCATGAGTTGGGACCCGAATTGAGTATTTTAATGGACGCTTCTTACGCCGATATCAAAACCGCGGCCGGCGATCTCGTTGAGGAGGCCATCCGGCGCATGCGCGAGGGCAGAATCAATCCGCAGCCCGGTTACGACGGCGAATACGGCGTCATCCGCGTTTTTGAACCGGATGAACGGGAAAAGCTGCTGCAGCAGGAGGCGCTGTGCTCCCTGCCGGCGGCGCCGAAAAAGGGCAAGCCGCAACAGCAAAAAACCGCGCCTGCACCCGTTGCGAAAAAGATCAAAGAGGAACAGCCGAATGAATACGGCCTGAACGAGGAGCAACGTCGCGCCGTGGAGCACCGCGGGTCGCCGCTCATCATTCAGGCCGGACCCGGCACCGGCAAAACGCGCACGCTGACGCATCGACTGGCATCGCTTGTGCTTAAAGGCGACGCGCAGCCGGAAGAGATTCTGGCCATCACCTTTACCAACAAGGCGGCCGCGGAAATGCGCCAGCGCTTGCAGCAGCTCCTCGGCGAAGAAAAAGAAGGACGGATGACCATTCTCACTTTTCACGCTTTCGGCGCCTTTTTTCTGCGCGAACAAGAGTATTTTTTTAATCGCGACAGCGACTTTAAAATTGTGTCGCCTTCCGAGGACGCCTACTTTAGAAAAAAATTGCAAGAGCAGAGCGGCGAAAAGGTCGTCAACGCCCTGTTTGAACGCATCTCCCTGTTGAAATCGCAAGGCCATACAGCGGATGCCACGCCCTTGCAGGTATTGCAGGATTTGCCCGACAACACCCTGCCTCTTTTTCAGCATTACGAGCAATTGCTCATTGATGAAAACGCCGTCGATTTTGACGATCTCATCATTCTTCCGTTCCGCCTGTTGAGTTCCGAGCCCGAACTTCGACGCCGCTATTTGCAGCGTTTTCCGGTCATTGCCGTGGATGAATTTCAGGACATCAATAAATCGCAGTACGAGCTTTTTCGACTGTTTGCCATGTCAGCGCGCGACGTCTGCGTCATCGGCGATCCGGATCAGGCGATTTACGGTTTTCGCGGCGCCAGCGCCGAATTCTTCAGGCGGTTTTCCACGGACTTTGATGCGACGGCGATTCGCCTGACGCGGAATTACCGCTCGGCGCAAAACATTCTTTCCGCCTCTTTGCAGGCGCTTGGACGACGCGTCGCCCAGGATGAACAACTCTGGTCAAACATTGCTCCGGAGGTCAAGATTCGAATCGAAGAATCGCCCACGGATCGCGCCGAGGCGGAATTTATCGTCCACAAGATTGAGCAGCATCTCGGCGGCGCCACTTTCTTTTCCCTGGACAGCGACCGCGTGGACGACCGCGGCCTGCCACAAGATTTCACTTTTTCGGATTTTGCTATCTTGTTGCGTTCCAGGCGGTTGTCGCCGCCGATCATCGAGGCGCTGGCCAGGTCGGGCATTCCCTTTCAGAATATCGACGATGAGGCGCTCATGTCGCAGCCTTTCGCCCGCTTTATCCTTGCAGCGATGCGCGCCTGGAACAGCGGCGATCGCGTCCTGGCGACGCAAGCCGCCGCGGAATATTTACCGCAAGAGCGCGTCGATAATTTTCTCAGGGAGCATGGCAGCCTGCCGGATGATTATGACATCGCCGCCATGCTTTCCTGGCTTGGCGGCTTTGCCCGCAAGGAAGATAAAGACGACGCCGAACGCATGATCAAGAAGCTTCAAGGCCTGGCTCAGACTTTTGGCGAACAGAGGGATCGTTTCCTTGACGCACTGTTGTTGCAGCGGCAAATCGACCAGCTTGACGACCGCGCCGAACGCATCAATGTGATGACTATCCACGCCGCCAAAGGACTGGAGTTTCCGATCGTCTTTATCGTCGGCTGCGAAGAGGGCGTTATGCCGCATTATGTTCCCGGACAAAAGACCGATATCCGCGAGGAGCGTCGTTTGCTTTACGTGGGCATGACGCGGGCCAAGCGCTATCTCTACCTGTCGCACGCCAAAAGACGTATGATCTTCGGCAAGCAGCAAACGCAGCAGCCGTCGCGTTTTCTCAAAGGCATCTCGGAATCCCTGGTGCGGCGCGAAGGCCGCACGCTGAAAAGGAAAAAGCAGGACAACCAGCTCACATTATTTTGAATACGTACCACAAGTTTATAAAGGACTGGACCTGAAAAATTCATCCGCCTCCAAGACCCGAAGGCGCAAGGTTTATAAACAAAACAAATAGTTTCTAAAACTTTCTACTAATAATGCCTTCCTATGCGCAATGCAATGTTTCTTTGAGGCTCGGAGTCTTCGAGGCCTGATTTCATGAATAATGCAGTTTAGGAATAATCAGGTTAAAAATGCTACAAAAAGAACTCTCAAAAATTCCATTCGCCGATATCGACGAGACCGATGACGCTTATCGCATTTCGGAGCAGACGGACGTTTCCGCGCTCATGGCTTCTATCCGCGATATTGGCCTGATCAATCCGCCGGTTCTGCAACGAAAGGGAGCGTCGCGCTTCCGTATTGTCGTCGGATTCAAACGGCTGCAGGCGCTGACGCAGCTCGATGTGGAGCGCGTTGAAGCGTTCATTATTGCGGAGGAGGGGCTGTCGCTGCAAGCGCTGCGGCTGGCGCTTGAGGACAAAGTGACGAACGGCCGCCTCGACGCCATCGAGCTTTCGACGCTCATTCACAAGCTGCGCGACGAGTTTTCCGTGGATAAAAACGAAATCGTCAGCACCTGGCTGCCGCTGGCCGGATACGGCCGCAATCCGCGCGTTTATGAACTTTACGCCGATCTTTGGCGGCTGCCCGCCGCCTGGCGACAAGCGGTCAAAGAAGAGCAGACGCCCATCGATCTGGCGAGAGAAATGCTCGAACGCAGCGAGGAGGAGCGTGTTGTCTTTCTCGAGTTTTTTCAGCTTTTGCGGCTCGGCAAAAACCGCCAAAGAGAGTTCACCTTGTTGCTCTCCGATGTCGCGCGCATCAAAAACATCTCTCTTTTGCAACTTGTTGAGTTGCAGCAAGTCAAAGGTGTGATTGCGGAACAAAAACTGACGCCGCCGCAAAAGGCGGAGCGGCTGAAGCAATGGCTGTGGCAGGAACGGTATCCACGATACACCAAAGCCAGGGAAAATTTTGAAGCGCTTTTAAAGCAGGCCAAACTTCCGACGGCCGTGTTCATTCAGGCGCCGCCCTACTTTGAGGGCGAGCGCTTTAGCGCCGGCTTTCACTTTGCCTCGGAAGAGGAGTTCGAAGCATACGTGGCCGCCTTGCAGCGGCTGTTGGACGCCGGCCTCATTCGCAAAATAGTTGACTTGCCATGAATGTCTTTGCATCTCGACAATCGTTTCAACCGAGGAAATTTTATATCGGAGAGGCCGTTCAGGACAGTCCTTTTGCCTTGAATGTTTTACGAAAATATCCGAACGTCGAACGAACTTTTATCGCCGACGCCAACGAATTATTGGAAAACGCTGCAACTGCCTCAGACAAAGCAAGTTGGCGTGGTCAAGTGTTGCTGGCCCGGCAGCGAGGCCCCTTTCTGCGCCTCTGCCCGGGTACGCAAAAGCATATCTGTTGCGGCTACCACAACCTCGACGTCGCCGCCGGCTGCGACCTCGGCTGCACCTATTGCATCCTGCAGGGTTATTTGAACAGCCCGCTGATCACTTTTTATTGCAACACCGACGACATGGTCGCCGAGCTGGACCAAAAACTGTTGCGACATCCGAATCGCTTTTACCGCATCGGCACCGGCGAATTGAGCGACAGCCTGACCTTTGAACACATCAACGAGCTCGGCCCCGACCTGGTGCGTTATTTCGCCGACAAAAAGAACGCCATCATCGAGCTGAAAAGCAAGAATGTACACATTGACGATCTTCTCGACTTGCCGCACAATCGCCGCACCGTCATTTCCTGGTCCATGAACACGGACGCGATGCGCGACAAGGAAGAAGGGGTGGCGACGACGATTGCCGATCGTCTCGCCGCCGCCGCCGAGGTGCAAAAGGCGGGCTATCGTCTCGGCTTTCATTTTGACCCGATGATCGAGCACGAGGGCTGGCGCGACGGCTATCGCGACATCGTGGATCGGATTTTTCGCGTCGTCAAGCCGGAGAACATCGCCTGGATCAGCCTGGGCGCGTTGCGCTACCCGGCGCCGTTTGAGGATGTCTTGCGCGAAAATCATCCGAACTCGGAAATATATCTCGGCGAACTGCTCCTCGGCATCGATAAAAAACGGCGCTATTTCAAGCCGATCCGGGTGGATATGTTCGGCGGCATGTACCGCTGGATCCGCTCGTACTCAAAGGAGGTTTTTGTCTATTTGTGCATGGAAAGCGCGGAGATTTGGCGACGGTCGTTCGGCTGGTCGCCGAAGAACAGCGGCGAGTTGAAGCGGCTGCTGGATGAGCAGGTGCGGGATTGAAGGTGTGATGCCGAGAGCCGACCGCTGTAAATATTTGATTTTAGAATAAAGATTAACGATTTATGATTTTAGATCGAAAATCATAAATCGCCAATCGTTAATCTGCAATCCGGGATCATTCCTTTTCGACCACCTTATATTTCGTTCCCGCCACGGTCTCAAAATCGATGCAAAAGCCCTCTTTCGCCGTCAGCGGCTGTACGGCGTCCGGATTCAACATTTCCATGCGCGGCGGCGGCTGCAATTTGTAAAAGGGATTGGGGTTGTCGCCGGTCGCCGGATTTACATCAGCGTTCGTAACGATGACAGCGTTAGGCGTACGCAATCTGCAACTCCCTCCTAGTTCGGAAGTTACAACGGCGTTGACAATCCGACTGTTCCGCCAGCGCATATCGACGATAAAGCCGCCGCGGGCGCGCAGCCCGTTTACTTTGCCGTTCGCCCAGTCTTTGGGCAAAGCGGGCAGCAGATGAATTTCACCGGCGTGGCTTTGCAGAAGCATTTCCGTCATGCCGGAGACGCCGCCGAAATTGCCGTCGATCTGAAACGGCGGGTGCGTGTCGAACAGGTTGGGCAGCGTCGATTTGCGCAGCAGGGCAAGCAGGTTCTCGTAGGCGCGCTCGCCGTCCTGCAGGCGCGCGAAAAAGTTGATGATCCAGGCGCGGCTCCAGCCGGTGTGGCCGCCGCCGTGCGCCAGGCGATAATCGATGGTCTTGCGCGCCGCCGCGGCCAGCTCGGGCGTGTGCCGCAACGTAATCTGTCGTCCCGGGTGCAGGGCGAACAGATGCGAAATGTGCCGGTGACCCGGCTCCGGCTCTTCGAATTCTTCCTGCCACTCCATGAGGCGGCCGTCGGAGCCGATTTTCAACGGCGGCAGTTGATCTCGCAGCTCCGTTAGTTTTTTGGCGAACCGGCGGTCCCTGTCCAGCACATCCGCAGCGTCGATGCAATTGCTGAACAGGTCGTAAATGATCTCGGTGTCCATGGTCGTCCCCATGTTCAGGTTGGCGATCTGGCCGTCTTTGGTTCTGAAGCGATTCTCAGGAGACGATGACGGCCCGCTGACCAGATAGCCGCTGTTCGGATCCCTGATCAGAAAATCGACCATGAATTCCGCCGCCTCTTTCATAATTGGCCAGGCTTTTTGCCGCAGGAACAGTTCGTCGCCGGTGAACAGGTAATGCTCCCACAAATGCTGCGTGCTCCACGCCGCGCCCATCGGCCACATCCCGTAAACCGGCTTGCCGATGGGATCGGTGAAATGCCAGGCGTCCGTGGTGTGATGCGCGACAAAGCCGCCGCAGCCATAAGTTTCTTTGGCGGTGATGCGGCCGCGGGGTCGCAGGGCGTCGAGGAAATCGAAAAAGGGCAGGTGGCATTCACTCAGCCCGGTCAACTCCGCCGGCCAATAGTTCATCTGGATGTTGATGTTGATGTGATAGTCGGCGTTCCACGGCGGCCGCAGCGTGCCCTCCCACAGGCCCTGCAGGTTGGCCGGCAGGCCGCCGGGACGCGAGCTGCTGATGAGCAGATAGCGCCCGAACTGGTAATAGAGCGCCAAAAGCTGTGGGTCGACGGCGCCGGATTTCATCGCCAGCAACCGCTCGTCCGTGGGAAAGTCGACGGCGGCTGTACGCCCCAGGTTCAACTCGACGCGTTTGAACAGCCGTTGGTGTTCGGCGATATGATCGGTCAGCAGCGCGTTGTAACTCTTTTCTTTTGCCGCCGCCAACGTTTCTTGAACCATTGACGCCGGATCGCCGCCGCGATAGCCGGTCGCCGCGGCCAACAGCATAACCACGGCGTCGGCGCCGGAGACAATGATTTCATCCTTGTCCCGCGATCGGGAGCCGTTTTGCGGTAAAACCAAAAGCTGCGCTTCAAAAGCCACGCCGCCGTTTTTGAGCTGACCAAACATGCGAATTTTGTCCTGTCCGGTCTCAATCGCGGCGTCCGCCGGACGCGACAGCCTGATCCTGAAATCCAGGGCGCCGGGCTTGTCGGCGCTCAGACGCACGACAATGACCTGGTCGACCGGCGACGAGAAATATTCGCGCGTGAAGCGCGTTCGATTAAAGGTATAGCTCACCGTGACCACGGCGCGGTCGAGATCGAGCTCGCGACGATAATCGTGCACGCGCACATGATCGAAAAACAGGTTCAGGTCGCCGAGCGTTTGGTAGGTGTGCTCGCCGCGCTCCAGTCTCCTGCCCATAAAATCCTGTGCGACAACCTTTTCCGCCTCGACATAGCGGCCTTGAAACAGCAGCGCCCGCGCTTTTTGCAGCGCCTCGTAGGCGTTCTGGTTGGCACGCTCCACGGGATGGCCCGTCCACATCGACTCTTCGTTCAACTGCAGACGCTCCATGTCTACGCCGCCGAACACCATGCCGCCGAGGCGGCCGTTGCCGATGGGCAGGGCTTTTGTCCACTCATCCGCCGCATGACGATACCACAGAACCAAGGGGTTGTCGTCCGCGGCGTTTGTGAACTGCGTCAACAGAACAAATACGAGCAACAAAATGCTTGA
>JAJRST010000429.1 GCA_024278645.1 bacterium
GAAAAGGGCTACTTTACCGGCCTCATCGACATCAGCCTGGGCAACCTGTTCGGCACCGGCCGCTCCCTTTTGGCGCACTGGCAGAAAAAGGATCAGGCCTCGCAAAACCTGCTGTTTCACTATCGCGAACCGTGGATCGCCGGTTTGCCGGTGCATATCGGCGGCGGCTTTCAACAGCTTATTCAAGACTCGACCTACATTCAACGCGACTTTGGCTTTGACGCATTGCTGCCGCTTGTGGAAAGCTTTTCCGTGGTTGGGGACATCAAAAAAACCAGCATCCTGCCGGACTCGCTCGGCAGCTACCGCCTCGGTCTTTTAAAAAGCGAGACCGTTCGCGCTTCCATCGGCATTCGTTATGATTCTCGCGACGACCTTTTGAACCCTTCCCGAGGCATCTACTATTTCACCAGCGTCGAAACCGGCGACAAACGAAATCTTGGGCCGAAAGATATTATCGAGGATAATAATATTGACAAAAAAGTCGCCAACAAAAGAATCGTCATTGACATCGATTTTTACATCCCGACCTTTCGCCGTCAGCTTCTGAGCCTCTCCCTGCACGGGCGCCAAATCCAAAGCTCTGAACAATTCATTCCCGTTTCCGATCAATATCGCCTTGGAGGGACCCGCACTCTTCGCGGCTATCGCGAGGATCAATTCCGCGGCAGCAGCATCGCCTGGACCAACATGGAATATCGTTTTTTGTTCGGACCGCGATCCCGAGCATTCATTTTTTGCGACGTCGGTTATTACAACGCCGCCAACCCCGGCGGTCTCGGCGAAGCGTTTAAAATTGGCTATGGCTTTGGCGTCCGTCTTGAAACCGGGCTCGGCATCATGGGCGTTGATTATGGCCTGGCCTACGGCGAAAAGCAGGGCGTCGCCGGCGGCCTGCTGCACGTCGGACTGGTAAACGAGTTCTAATCCTTTTACCGTTTATTTATTCTGCCGTCAATCATTTTGTCCAGAATTATTCTATCTTTTTTTTGGTTACTATTGATAAGCACCAGGAGTTTTTCGTGCATTCACAAAACATTCGCAAACTGGCCTTTGAGGAGATACAGGAAAAGCGTCCGAGCTTTGAAACGTTGAGCAAAACGCCGCGGCATCCGTTTGTCGTTCTGCTCGATAATATTCGCAGCCTGCACAATGTCGGCGCCGTCTTTCGCACATCCGACGCCGTTCATTTGCAGCATATTTACCTGTGCGGCATCAGCGGTCATCCGCCGCGCGACGAAATTCGCAAGACCAGTCTCGGCGCCGAGGAAAGCGTGCCCTGGAGCTATGAAAAAGATGCTTTAAAAGTGATCGAAAAATTGCGCGCCGACGGATTCCAGATTGTTGCGCTGGAGCACACGAATAAAAGCCTGGATTATCGAAAAGCGCCGTACCGCTTTCCTCTCTGCCTGATCATCGGCAACGAATATCTCGGCATCCAGGATCACATCGTTCAGGCGTGCGATATGGCGGTGGAGATTCCCATGCACGGCGTCAAGCAATCGCTAAATGTCTCGGTCGCCTTTGGCGTTATGGTCTACGAACTTTTAAATCAGTGGGAAGATAAAATTTAAATTCAGTGTTACTAACATGCTCGACAACATTGTTAAAAAATACAAAAGCCTGGGCTCTTTTCAAAAAAGAGGCGCCGTTTACATCGCTGTGTCGGCATTGTTTCTGAGCTATGAATTGTTTTTCCATGACCCGCCGCGCCTGGTTGTCGTCCTGCTCTGGCTTGGGGTCATTGTAATCGCTGTATCCGTCATTTTTTCTTTAAAGGACTCGGAACGCTGAAAAGATATCTTTTAAACAGCCTGGTGCTTTTTCTGTTCGTTTCCGCAAACGCACAGGAAAAGTACAGCGACGCCTCCCGTCTTCAATCGGCGGCGCTCGTTCAAGCCTTCGACGAAGAATATAATCCTGTCGACGTCATTCATTACGACGTCGCCCTGTCTGTGGACTTTGCCACGACAAGCATCCGGGGCGTCGCCGCTATCGACGTTGCCTTGACGGACGCCGACGCCAATTTGTTTTATCTCCATTTACAAAATCTTGACATTACGGCGGCGACGCTCAACGACAGCGACGTCTCTTTTCTCCGGCAATCGGATAAAATTTATTTTCAACTGCAAAAGCCGGATTCCATATTCCGGTTGCGCATTGAATATTCCGGCGTCCCTGGAAACGACGGTTTTGGCGGCTTTTTTTTCAAAAATGATTACGTTTACACCGTTGGCGAGGGGCTGAATTCCTACCCGCCGTCCATGCTTCGCTACTGGATCCCCAGCCATGATGTCCCGAACGACAAAGCGACCCTGGATTTGCATCTTACCGTCGACGACGACTTGCAGGCTTTTTCCAACGGCTTGCTGGTTTCAATCGATGAAAACGACGACGGCACAAAGACCTTTCACTGGCAGGAAAGGCATCCAATTGCAACCTATCTTGTCGCCATTGTTGTCGGGCCTTATGCAACCTTTAGCATTCCATATACATCGCTGACCGGCGACGACCTGCCCCTTGAATTTTACGTTTTTCCGCACCACCTGGAAACGGCTCGTGAAGACTGGAAGGACATCACCAAAATGATGGATTTTTTTGAACGTCGCTATGGGCCCTATCCTTTTGATCGTTACAGCATGGCTGAAGCCGACAACCGCGGCGCCATGGAACA
>JAJRST010000430.1 GCA_024278645.1 bacterium
CCCTCCTTTTTCGCCTGGGACACGTTTCGCTCCGAGTACCCGTTGATGACCCTGATCGCACCCGGACGCGTGGACGACATGATCAAATCCATCGAATTGAAATGCCGCAACTATGGTTGGCTGCCGGCGCAACACGCGCGCAACCGCTTCGGACAGGGCATGGTCGGCGATCATCTTGTGCCGATCATTGTCGACGCCTACATGAAAGGCTTTCGCGGCTTTGACGCCGAATATCTTTACGACATGATGCGCGTCAAGGCGATGCAGCTTCCGCCGCCGCCGTTGCCGGCGTCCAACGCGCGCCCGGCCCTGCAGGATTACATGGCACTTGGCTACGTCCCCGCCGACCGCTACACCGAATCCGTGTCCAACACCCTGGAATCCGCTTATGACGACTGGTGCATTGCGCGCATGGCCAAAGCCCTGGGCAAGGAGGATGATTACCGCATTTTCATCGAGAGATCGAAAAACTATGCAAACGTCTTTGATCCGTCCAGCGGTTTTATGCGGCCGCGAAAAAAGGACGGCGACTGGCTGAAACAGTGCGATGGCGAGCCGGGGATTGCCAGAGATGGCGACCACTCTTATTATGACTGTTTTGATCCGCTTTGGGTCGGCCGGCGTCCGAACCGCCACTATACCGAATCGAACGCCTGGCAATATCTCTGGTTTGTGCCGCACGACGTGCCCGGATTAATCGAGCTGCTCGGAGGCCGGGAAAAGTTCATCGAAAAGCTGGATACGCTTTTCAGCATGAGCGCGGAAATACACGGTCCCAAATACGTGGGCGTCGTCGGGGCCATCGGGCAGTATGTGCACGGCAATCAGCCGTCGCATCATGTGGCCTATCTTTACAACTATGCCGGCGCACCCTGGAAAACCCAGGAAAAAGTGCGCCGGGTCATGGACGACCTCTATCGCAGCGGGCCGGGGGGCATTTGCGGCAACGAGGACATGGGGTCGCTGTCCTCCTGGTATGTGTTGAGCGCCCTGGGGTTTTACCCCGTCGCCCCCGGTTCCGCCCGCTATGCCATCGGCACGCCGCTTTTCAAGCAGGCGAAAATAAAGTTGGGCGCCCCCTACAAAGCAAAGGAATTTACCATAAAAGCCGATAATGTGAGCCTGGAAAATATCTACATCCAGTCGGCCACACTGAACGGCGCGCCGCTACAGGGACCGTGGCTGCACCATAAGGATATAGTCAACGGCGGCACGCTCGTTTTCGAAATGGGACCGTCGCCGAACAAACAATGGGGGGCGCAATAAAAAGACGCCGGTTCCAACGTTTTGCGGGTAAAAACAGACAGGATTAACATAAAAAACAGGATTTTGGCTCGACCCTGGAAAATTGATTTGCCTCCAAGACACGAGGACGCTAAACAATAGAAAACAAAAACATGACACGCCGGAGGAAAGCGCCATGAAGAAAATATCGCCATTCATTCTACTTTGCCTTATCGTGCAGGGTCTCGCCCTGCACGCCTCTGAAAAGCAGCCCGTGGATTACGTCGATCCGTTTCTCGGCACATCCAGTTCGCGCTGGATGCTCTTTCCCGGGCCCAGCATGCCGTTCGGCATGGTCAAGCTCAGCCCCGACAACACGGATGAATGGGGCATGGACGCCGGATACGAATATTCCATAGAGAGCATCTGCGGCTTTGGCCACGTGCATTCGTGGATGATGGGCAGCTTTTTGACCATGCCGACGACCGGAGAGGTAAAGATCATCCCCGGCACAAAAGACGACCCGGACGCCGGCTACCGCTCGCGCTTTCGGCATGAGAACGAAAAGGCCTCGCCCGGCTACTACTCGGTGCTGCTGGACGACTATGGCGTGCAAGCGGAGCTGACGGCGACGACCCGCTGCGGCTTTCAACGTTATACATTCCCAAAAACCGACGCGGCCCACGTCCTGTTCGACTTGCAGGTTCCGGAGGAGGGACGCCCGCAAATTGTGCAGGCAAAGATACAGCGCATCGGCAACGCCGAGATCGCCGGCTATGTGCAACGAACGGCCGGCTGGAACGAATACACGCTTTATTTTGTCGCCCGCTTTAACCGCCCGTTTGATTCCATGGGCGGCTGGAAGGGAACGCACATTGCCAACGACATCGACGAGATTTCCATTCACGAGGATTTGGACATCGGCGCCTTTGTCAGTTTTTCCACGCAAAAGGATCAGGTTGTGTTGATGAAAACCGGCATCTCCTACGTCAGCCTTGACCAGGCTCGTCTGAACCTGGAGATGGAGCTGTCCGACTTTGGCTGGGATTTTGACGCCGTACACCAGTTCGCCCGGCAGACCTGGAACGATCTTTTACAAAAAATACGCGTGCAAGGCGGCTCGGAAACGGACAAGGTAAAATTCTACACCAACCTGTATCGCGCCTATTGCGCTCGCTCCATTTTCAGCGACGCCAACGGCCAATACGTGGACATGTGTGAAAAGGTTCGTCAGTTGGACGATCCGGATTCGCCCGTCTACGGCTGCGATGCGTTCTGGAACACCTTTTGGAACCTCAACCAGTTGTGGGCGCTCATCACGCCGGAGACGACGAACAAGTGGGTGAAATCCCTGCTGGAGATTTACAATCGCGGCGGCTGGCTGCCCAAGGGGCCGGCCGGCGTCGAGTACTCCAGCATCATGGTGGCGTCGCACGAAATTGCGCTCATTGTCGGCGCCTATCAAAAGGGCATCCGCAATTTTGATGTCGAGACCGCCTACGCAGCCATTCGCAAAATACAGACGACGCCCGGCAAGACGCATGA
>JAJRST010000431.1 GCA_024278645.1 bacterium
CAGGGCAAAGGACGAGACGCCGCTGCCGTGGGTTGTGTTCACCGATCCGCAAGCAGCCGGCGTGGGACTGGACGAAGCCGGGGCCGAAGCGGCGGGCATTGAATTCGACGTCTCCGTGCTGTCCCTTTCGGACGTGCCGCGCGCCCTGGCCGCCCGCAACACCAAAGGCTTTATCAAACTGATCCGCAACAAAGCGGACGACACGCTGATCGGCGCGCGCATCCTGGCGTCCGAGGGCTCCGAATTATTGATGCAAATTTCCCTGGCGATCAAATACAAAATACCGGTCGCGGAGCTGCGCCACATGCTGCACCCTTATTTGACATTGTCCGAAGGCGTCAAGCTGGCGGCGATTACGTTTGACAAGGATGTGGCGAAATTGTCGTGTTGTGCAGTTTGAGCAGAGGGAAAATTAAAGATTTTTGAATTCTTCAAAAGTCAGGTCAGCTTGTTTGAGGATTGCCCGAAGCGTGCCCGTGGGGACATCTTTTGTATGCATAGCGACATACGTTTGTCTCCCGTCGGGATGGCGAAGAATAACATGAGAGCCTGATTGGCGTTTTTTCTCGAATCCTGCTCGCATGAGTTTTGTAAGCACTTCTTTGGCGCTATAAGGCATTTTCTATTTCAATTACAGAGTACAAGGATTCTTTAGGCTCTTTGATAGATTCGCCGTTGGACTTTTTTTCGGCGATCCAGAGTTTGATCAAGTCCAGCGCTGCGACTTTGGCGCCTTCTATGCCCAAGCCATGAGTCGTCAGACCAAGTGCAGGAACATGCGCGTAATAAAAATCTTCCGGCAAGCTCGAATCGTTGACCTGTTCAAAGACGATTCCAAATTTCATGCTTTCACCTTTTATTTAATAAAGCCTTTATTTATATAAACTAAAAGATTGAAAGCTTAAAAACAAGATAAATATCTTCCCAAATCCAAGCTTTTTAATCCGGAGAAAATTATCATGAAAAATCAAGCCAAAACAAACAAGCGGCTGGCCGGAGCCGGCCTCCTCGCCGCCTTTGCCGCCTCTCTTTGCTGCATCACGCCCGTGCTGGCTGTTGTCGCCGGCTTTAGCGGCGCTGCTTCGGCCCTCTCCTGGCTGGCGCCGTTCAGGCCCCTGTTTATTGTTCTCACCGTAGTGGTTCTGGGATTTGCCTGGTTTCAACAACTGAAAACCAAAAAAGAGATCGACTGCGACTGCGAGACGGACGAGAAAAAATCGTTTCTGCAGACGAAAAAGTTTCTCGGCGGCGTCACCGTGCTGGCGGCGCTGTTGCTGGCGTTCCCCTATTATTCGTCCGTTTTTTATACGACGAATGCCGCGAATGTCGCAATCGTCAATGTTCAGCAAATCGATCTAAGGATCAAAGGGATGACGTGCGACGGTTGTGAAAACACCCTGAATCTGGCGCTGCAAAAACTCGACGGCGTCGGCGCCGTCGAGTCGGATTATAAAACCGGCAAGGCCGTCGTCGAATATGATCCGTCAACAATCACAGTAGACGAAATTATTGACGCTGTGGATGCAACAGGATACAAAGTTGTCGACACGGAACCTTCGAATTAACAAATCGTCTTCCATGCCATGTGGCATATCCTTGTAGAATTTTCATCAGCATTGTAGAATATTCTACATATATCTCATACCCGCCGCCGCCAATATTCATGATATCTCTTTAATAATCAGAACCTTGCCAGAATATCCGTTTTTGGCATGGCAATTGTCTTTGAACGGGTAACAATAATAAAAAGGAGGCGACAAGATGATGTTCGGAGGCGGAATGCTATTAGCGTGGCTGATCCCCATTGTCGGCGGTTACTTTTTAATAAGATACCTCGTCGATCAAAACAAAGCGCAATCTCGCACGGATCAAGCCGACCCGTTAACAATTTTACAACGCCGCTATGCGACCGGCGAAATCACGCAACAGGAATTTAACGAACGAAAAAAAGATATTTTAAACGCCCAGACGTTTTTCGGAGGATAAAATGAGAGACCCGGTTTGCGGAATGGATGTTGACCCAAAAACGGCCGCCGCAACAAGCGAACACAGGGGCGAGACGATTTATTTCTGCTCGCCCCGTTGCAAGGAAAAATTTGACGACAACCCGAAAGCCTTTTCGGGCGATGCCGTAGAGTCTACGGCGGCGAACCATGAAATGCAGGTGGAACCAACGGCCGCCCTCACCGACGTTAGCGCAAAAGTCGATTTCGTCCGGCTGGACATTCCCATTATCGGCATGGATTGCGCCTCCTGCGCGGTGACGGTGGAAAAATCGTTAAAAGGCACGCCCGGCGTTGAAACGGCAAATGTCAATTTCAACAATGAAAAAGCCACGATCGTCTACAACCCGAAAGAAGCTGACTTGCAAACGATTACCGATTCCGTCAGATCAACCGGCTACAAGGTTGGCGGCGCTTTAGCGCGCATCGGCATCAGCGGCATGACCTGCGCATCGTGCGTCAGAACAATCGAACAAGCCCTCAAGTCTTCCCCCGGCGTTCTGGATGCCACGGTTAACCTGAGCACCGAAGAGGCGCAGATCAACTATGTGCCGGGAGCGACGAATCCGAAAACCCTGGCAAAAGCGATTGAAGGCGTCGGATACAAGACTTTTCTGCGTGAATCCGGCAGCTCGGAAGACAGGGAACGCATCGAGCGGGAGCGGGATTATAAAAAGCTGCGCAACAAGTTTGTTTTTGCGGCGATTCTTTCCGTGGCCATTCTAGTCGGTTCATTTCCGGAACTGTTTTCCTTTCTGCAATCTATCACCGAACAGATGCGTTGGCTCATTCTCTTTCTGCTGACGGCGCCGGTGTTGCTCTATTCCGGTTCGCAGTTTTTCACCGGCGCCTGGGGCGCTTTGAAGCACCGCTCGGCGGACATGAACACTTTGATCGCCCTGGGAACCGGGGCGGCATTTTTGTATTCGTCTTTTGCCACGTTTTTGCCGAACCTGTTGCCGGAGAATATGCGCCACATTTATTTCGACACCACGGCGGTGATCGTTACGCTCATCCTTTTGGGCAAGCTTTTGGAAGCGCGGGCCAAGGGCCGCACTTCCGAAGCAATAAAAAAGCTCATGGGGTTGCAACCCAAAACAGCGCGGGTCGTCCGCAACGGTGAAGAGAAGGATATTCCCATAGAAGAGGTGCTGGTCGGCGACGAAGTGCTGGTTCGCCCCGGAGAAAAAATCCCCGTGGACGGCGTGATTGTACAAGGGTCGTCCTCAGTGGACGAATCCATGATCACCGGCGAATCGCTGCCGGTGAAGAAAAGTATCAATGATGAAGTGATCGGCGCGACGATCAACAAGACCGGTTCTTTTCGCTTCAAAGCGACCCAGGTCGGCGAGGATACGGCGCTGGCGCAGATCATCAAACTGGTGCAACAGGCCCAGGGATCCAAGGCGCCCATTCAGAGGTTGGCCGATATTATTTCCGGCTATTTTGTGCCGGTGGTCATTGTCATCGCCATTCTTTCATTTGTCGTGTGGTTCGATTTCGG
>JAJRST010000026.1 GCA_024278645.1 bacterium
CCGCAATCGGCGATCGCCACGGTGGACGCTGCACAGCACGAGTACGTTGATGCATCCCATTTCCAGAACGCCGAGATTGCCACTTACTATATTGTTCAGGCCATGGTCGGCGGCGCCGTCGCTTATACCTACAACACTGTCGGCGCTTTTGACATTCAACTGCAACGCGGGTTGAACCTGGTGTCCTTGCCTTTGACGCCGGCCGATTCGACGATTCACACGGTGATAGGCGATCAGCTTACCGGCGGCGAGAACTCGACGGACGCCGACCGGCTGCGGTTGTGGAATGGAGAGGGTTACGATATTGCATGGCTGTATGACGGCCCTGCTGAAGCGTACAGAGGTAAGTGGATCAGCGCCGCCAGCGGGCTGGAATCCACAAAAAAGCTGGATACATCCGAAGCATTTTGGGTTGAGGTGAGGAACGACCATCTGGATACACTGTTCACTGTTACCGGCAGCGTGCCCTCGGACAGCAACAAGATTATCACTTTGAAGAAAGGTTATAATTTTGTCGGTTCGATTTACCCTGTCGAAGTGTTGCTCGAGGAATCCGAACTCTACCAGGATCATGTTATGATCGGCGGCGTCGGCAGCGGCGAAGCGGATATCATACGGGACTGGGTCGGCGAGAATTACGAACAGGCCTGGGTCGTGGATGGTACGGGAACGGACATGGATGGTACGTGGATGAACGAAACCGGCAAAGCGGAGACGACGATTTCGCTCAGACCCGGCGCCGGATACGTCATCTGGATCAAGAACGATAATCCGAATAAAGTCTGGTCCTATCCGAATCCGTCAATTTACAAATAATTTTTTATTATTTATAGCTCCGGAGGAAACAAAAATGACAGCTAAAATATTTATTTCAGGATTTGTGATTGCGGCTCTTTTTATGAGCACCGCAGCCATCGCCGGCGATCTCAATGCGAGTTGCACCGGCGGCATCACTCATTTACGCGACGGCCAACCGGCGTCCGAAGGCAGCCTTGTTCAACTCATGTGGGCCGGCCCGGATGGCAAAATCGACCCACCGGACGCCAACAGCACCAACCTTGGCGGTCCCACCGGCGATGATGTTTTTATTCGCGACACTTTTATCGGCAACGGCTATCTTATTGGCTACGCCGACGGTCGCTTTGACAAACTGTTCTCTCACTCGCTTATCGAACCCGGCCGCCTGGTGTACCTGAGAGCCTGGGACACCGATGTGATCCGCAGCGCAGAGGACAGCTATGGCGACTCGGAATTGTACCTGATACAATCCGCGGATGAGTTTGAATCGTACGACTTTCCGCCATTCCAAATTACCACGTTTCTGAACGGCGAAACCAACCCGGTCGAGTTGTCCAATTTTACCATCAGCAGCGTGGCCGGGCGCATCGTCATCGAATGGACGACGCAGACGGAAACGGAAAACCTGGGCTTTCTGGTGTTTCGCAGCACGTCGCCGACCGGTCCCAAAGAACGCATGACCAAGGATATCATTCAGGGCGCTCTCAATGCGGAGACGCGTAACGACTATCGTTGGGAGCAGCCGGTTGAAGAGGAAGGCGTCATCTACTACTTTTGGATCGCGGACGTCGCCACGGACGGCAGTATGCGTTTCTACGGCCCCAAAAGGGTGCAAACGGTAGGCGCGCCAAAGGCTTACACGTTGCAGCAGAATTATCCCAATCCGTTCAACCCGAACACGACGATCACCTATTCGCTCAAGGAACCCGGCAGAGTCGAGTTAAGGATTTACAATCTTGTCGGACAAGTTGTGCGCGAGCTGGTCAACGCCGAACAGTTCGCCGGCGAATACAGCGTTGAATGGAACGGCTTTGACAATAACGGTTTTAGAGCGCCAAGCGGACTCTACTTTTACGCCATTCAAGTGAACGGCTTTCGTGAAATCCGCAAAATGGCATTGACCAAATAACACGACGAGCGGTTAATCATCCTTCGGGGTGGTTAACCTCTTTTTTACAAAAATTTACTAAATAATTTTTTTTAAACCGGAGAGGCCAAAATGAAAATAGCAAAAGCGATGCTCCCTATAGCGATGACGATAGTGTTTGCTATGACATCTTGCGCCATAAATCCAAATCTCAACGAGATCAATTCCGCCAAAATGGAACGCGCGCACCGGCAGCCCGGAATCGTCAAGGCGGCGCATGTCGCCGGAGAAAATGACCGGCCTGCCGAATACCGGTTGGGCTTTGGCGATGTCATCGAAGTCAAGTTCTTTAACAACAGCGAGTACAACGAAGTGGTGGCCGTGCGGCCGGACGGCATGATCAGCCTGCAACGCATCGGCGATCTTTCCGTGGTCGGCATGCCGGCGAGCGAGCTGGACAAGATCATCACCGAGGTGTACAGTGAAATCCTGGTCGATCCCGATGTGACGGTTTTTGTTCGCGAGTTTGGCGGTCAGCAGGTTTACGTGATGGGCGAAGTCAACAATCCGGGCGCCTACAACATCAGCAAAGGCATGTCGCTGTTGCGCGCCATCACCACCGCCGGCGGGCCGCTGAATACGGCCAAGATGAACAGCATCATTCTGGTGCGCGCCAGTCAGAAAAATAACCTGTACGCCGAACGCGTCGATCTGTCGCCGACCAATTTAAAGAGTTTGTTGCAGCACGACAAAGCCATTCAGCCTTATGATTTGATCTACGTTCCTAAAACGTTCATCGCCGATCTCGAGGCCTTTGTCAGCCAAATTTACAAAGTGGTGATGCCGCCGCTCGATCTGGCTGCACGGTTCCAGTACTATAGCAATTTTAGCCGCTAAAACCCAGGAGTTGCTTGATGATTCAATACAGTCAAATAGACAGCCCGATGTCGCCGCAAAGCTTTATCAGCGTCATTGTACGCCGGTTCAAGCTGATGGCGGCGATATTTTTCGGCATCGTCGTCACCGTGGTGGGAACGACTTTTGTCTTGCCGCCCGGCTACAAGACGGCGGCAAAGATCATCGTCAATTACCAGGATGACTGGGAAAAACTGGGCGAGCGGGCGAGCGTGAAATCATCTTATGACATCGTCGCCTCCGAGTTGACGATACTGAAAACGCGCGGCATCATCGAACCCGTGGTGCGAGACCTTGGCCTGGACCGAGGCAAAAAG
>JAJRST010000432.1 GCA_024278645.1 bacterium
AAGCTCAAGGATATCGCCTTTTCCGGAAAGGACTGGATCGCCCGCCTGCAAAAGAGCGAACGTGAGCGCACCGGCATCCCGTCCCTGAAAGTGAATTACAACAAGGTCTTTGGATATTACATCGAGGTGACCAAACCCAATCTTGCCAAAGTGCCGAAACATTATATTCGCAAACAGACGTTGGTCAACGCCGAACGTTTTATCACGCAGGATTTAAAGGAATATGAAGAAAAGATTGTCGGCGCCGAGGAGAAAATGGCATCCATCGAATACGAGATTTTCAACCATATCCGCTCGGTTATTCTCGACCACACGCGACAGTTGCAAAAAAATGCGCGACTGATCGCGCAAACGGATTGCCTCGCCTCGCTCGCCTATATTGCCGTCGAAAATGACTATGTGCGGCCGCAGATGAACGAGAGCGACGTTATTGAAATCAAGGATGGCCGACACCCGGTGGTGGAAAAGCTGCTGCCGCCCGGCGAACAGTTTGTGGCCAACGATGTGAAAATCGACAACACGCACGAGCAGTTGCACATCGTCACCGGGCCAAACATGGCCGGCAAGTCGACCTTTTTGCGCCAGGTGGGCCTCATCGTCATCATGGCGCAAATGGGCGGGTTTGTGCCGGCCAGCTCCGCCTCGATCGGATTGATCGATCGCGTTTTCACCCGCGTCGGCGCCTCGGACAACCTGGCGGCGGGCGAAAGTACGTTCCTCACCGAAATGAACGAGACGGCGAACATCCTCAACAACGCCACCGCCAAAAGCCTCATTCTGCTCGATGAAATCGGACGCGGCACCAGCACCTTCGACGGCTTGTCAATCGCCTGGTCCGTCGCCGAATATATTCACAATACGCCCAGGATAGCCGCAAAAACAATTTTTGCCACGCATTACCATGAATTAACGGAACTTGAGATGGTGCTGCCGCGTGTAAGAAACTATAATGTCGCCGTCCGCGAGTGGGGCGATCATATTGTATTCTTAAGGAAGATTGTGCCCGGCGGCTGCGATCACAGCTATGGCATTCAGGTGGCCAGGCTTGCCGGTTTGCCGGAGACGGTCATACAGCGCGCCAAAGAGGTGCTGCATAATCTTGAAGCCGAGGCGCTGAATGCATCGGACGAACCGCGCATTGCGCAGCATCATCAAAAACAGGAGCCGCCGGTGCAGCAAATGAGCCTCTTTGAAGAGTTGGAGCGCTCGTTGAGACAGGAGTTGAACGAGATCAATCCCGACGAACTCACGCCGCTGGAAGCCCTGAACAAACTGGATCAGTTAAAACATTTGGCGGCGCAAAAAGGCTAATCCAAGGACAAAAATAAAGGGTTGTTTGCGTGCATACATTGAAGAATAAACTGCTTGTTTCGATTATTACGATTGTCTCATTGGCCTCCATATCGACAGCCGCCGAAATCGCCAAATATGCCGGAGAGTTTATCAGCACCGGCGTCGGCGCCCGGGCGCTGGGCATGGGCGGCGCCTACGTGGCCGTCGGCGGCGATGTCACCCACGGCTACTGGAATCCCGCCGGACTTGGTCGGATTAACTATCCGGAGCTTGCCGCCATGCACTCGGAACGGTTCGCCGGCATTGTCAATTACGACTATCTTGCCTTTGCCCTGCCTTTTCGCAAGACCGAGAGCTTGGCCTTGTCCGTCATTCGCCTCGGCGTCGACGACATTCCCATCTCCGCCATTCCGCGCGCCGACCTGGCTACCGACGCCACCTATACGGACGACGACGGCAACATCAAAGTCAACAGACCTTACGTTGACAAATATGTCAGCGATGCGGAATATGCCTTTTATTTGAGCTACGCCAAAAGGAGCAGCCGTCGATTTTCCTATGGCGTCAATGCAAAATTCCTCAGAAAAGGCGTGGGCGACAACTCCGCCTGGGGGCTCGGTTTTGACATCGGCGTGTTGTGGAATCCCTGGCGGCAATTGATGCTTGGCGCCAATTTCCAGGATGTAACCACCACGTTGCTTGCCTGGGATACGGGCCGAAAGGAACTGATCTCGCCGACGCTGAAGACAGGCCTCGCCTATCCGTTCGAACTGTCGTTTCTGAAAAGTCGTCTTTTACTGGCCGCCGATGTCGACACGCGATTCGAAGGGCGGGAGGGAGAGGCAACGCAATTCAGCGCCGGCCCGGCGAGTTTCGATGTGCGCCTGGGCGGCGAAATCATGTTCCGCAACGTCATTGCCCTGCGCGTCGGCAGGGACGACATTGGCAATATTACCGCCGGCGCCGGCCTTGTGCTGCCGCGCTTGGATGTGGATTACGCCTTTATGCAACATTCGCAATTAAAAAACACACATCGCATATCGCTGAGAATTCGCCTGGAGGAAAAACGTTTCGGCAGAAAATAGAATTTAATGCAATTAAAAAATGGGCGGAGGGTGCAATTATCCTTCGCCCTTTTTTTGTTAAAGCAGGAGCCGTGCCGCTAACGCAATTATGGTAAAAGTTTTTCAAAAAGGGGCGCTTTGTGGCTGAAGAATTGAAAAAATGACCTAACTAACAAAAATTCATTTGACTATGAAGTTTTTTTTTGCTAAAATGTAAACTAATTGAAAATAATAGTTTGAAGTGTGATTTACAATGATTGAGTGGTAGAAAAATGATTGCCAGCATGACCGGGTATGGCAGCGGAGCGCATGCCGTAAATGGCGTTGAAATTTCCGTCGAAGTACGAAGCGTAAATAATCGCTATTTGGATATATCATTCAAGCTGCCCAAAAGGTTGTCTGTCTACGAGCAGCATGTTCGGGAAATTGTCGCCAAGTATGTTTCGCGAGGCCGAATAAATGTGTGGATGTCGATAAAAGGAGAGGAAGACAAGTCGAGCAGTTTTGTCGTCAATCACGCGCTTGTGGACGCCTACATGCGCATCGCCAATGAAATTGCCGAACGGCATGGCGTGAGCGGCGCCCTGACGCTTGAGCAGATAATTACCCTCCCCGACGTCATTGCCGTCGATCTGGATGAGAGCGCGGATGAACAGACATGGGAGTGTGCAAAGACGGCTCTCGAAGAGGCCCTGGCGCAAATGCTTGAAATGCGGCGGCGCGAGGGCGTTGAGATAAAAAAGGACTTTATCGAGCGAATTGATGCGCTTGAATCATTGGTGAACGACATCGAAAAGTTGTCGAAAACCGGACCGGAGATCGAACTTTCCAGGCTCAGGGACAGGGTGAAAAGATTTCTCGACAACGAACAGATCGACGAATACCGTCTAGAGCTGGAGCTGGCCCTGATCTCCGACCGCATCGATATATCCGAAGAGTGCACTCGATTCAAAAGTCACATCACGCTCTTTCGCGAAATGCTGGAGGACGATAAATCGCAAGGGCGCAAGCTCAACTTTTTGTTGCAGGAGATGAATCGAGAAGCCAATACCATGGCATCCAAATCATTCACCTCGGAAATTTCGCATGATGTTGTGAAAATAAAAGAGGAGATAGAAAAAATTCGTGAGCAAGTACAAAATATTGAATAATTTACAGCTTTTTATAGTTTAAAGTGAAAAAAGAACGAGGACTGCTTGTCGTTCTCTCGTCGCCATCGGGCGGCGGCAAGACGACAGTAATAAAAAAGATTTTGGAAGAAGGCCATCCGGACTATGTCTATTCTATTTCAATGACCACCCGGCCCATTCGGCCCGGAGAAGTCGATGGAAAAGATTATTTGTTCGTCACCGATGAAGAATTTAAAAAGCATATTCAAGCCGGCGACTTGACCGAATATGAAAAGGTTCACGGTTGGTACTACGGCACGCCAAAAATAAAGATCAATGAATGGCTGGCGCAAAACAAAGTCGTTTTTCTTGATATTGACGTCCACGGCGCGCTCAGAATAAAACGGCAATTTGGTGAAAGGGCTTTTCTTATTTTTCTAAAACCACCGGACGAGCAGGCGCTGGTCGACAGGCTTTTAAATCGTTCCACAGAGACAAAGGAGCAAATAAGAAAAAGACTGGCTCGAGTGCCGGAAGAGATGAAAATGATCGATAAATTTGATGCCGTAATAATAAATGACAAACTGGACGACGCTGTTCAGCAAGTAAAAAAACTGGTGCAAAACAAGATGTCGAAAAATTAATATTTGGAGGTTTATACATGGCTGAAACATTGCCCCTTGACAAGCTGGAAGAAAAAGTCGACAGTCTCTACGAGGCCGTCG
>JAJRST010000433.1 GCA_024278645.1 bacterium
AATAAAAGACGTATGAAGCGGGGGAATTGTTCCGAAAACGGGATGGTTTTAAAGACTGGAGGCCGCGTTGAGAGACTATCGAAAAAGTACACGACCCCGGTTGTCCGAAGGACACCGGGTGTCGTAAACACGTTAAAATCATAACGTTCCAAACACCCGGAGTCCGCCGTTCGGCGGACATCCGGGGTTTTGGGACAGTCTCTGAAGGTGGAGACCCTTTCTTTCCTTACAAGGGCATCTCACCTTGCGCCAATAGTCATCAAAGCTACTTAGACAGCCAAGCCGGGGTCGTCAATAAACTCAAAATAAAACTCTTGCACCAAACGACAATGATATGTATTTTCATACAAAGGTGAGGTGACTATTATGAAGATAAATGACAGAATAGAAGTCAACCCGGACATTTGCCACGGCAAACCGGTCATCCGCGGTACGCGCATTATGGTGCGAAATATTCTCGGTTCGCTGGCGGGGGGGGATACGATTTCAGATATTCTTGAGAATTATCCGGAATTATCCTATGCGGATATTGAAGCGGCCATAGCCTATGCGATAGAGCTAGTCTACGATACGCAAGTGCACATAAAAGAGAGCGCATGATCAAGATTTTGCTGGATCAAAACATTCCCGCAAAAATTGAATCCTGGTTGCAAGAAAAAGTCGGGCAAAGTGCGACAATACAATCAACGCGCACGCGGGGCATGGCGCGTTTTTCCGATCGCGATATTTTTAGCTATTGTCAACACAACGGGTTGATCATCATCACTTATGATGACGATTTTCAAAATCCTCTGATGATTTCAGATATTCCCGGCTATGGCGTCATCCGGCTCAACGTCTATCCAACAGGAGTACGACAGACGCAGGAGGCGTTAACCCGACTTCTTGATCACTATCCCGTCAACGAGTGGGAGAAAGCTTCAATTGTTGTGGATGTGCAAAAGATCAGGTATTCGAAAAAGCCTTAGTGTCTTCAAATTTGATTTTTGAACAAATCCGGCAAAAGTTGAATTTGACTGCCGGATTTTGGGATTTGGAATTTCCGGCTTGTCCGGGTTAGGGCGGATCTCTATGCCACAAAGGCGGGGCAGGAATTTAGTCCGTATGTGTATTGCGGCAATAATCCATGTGAACAAAGTTATAAAAGCTAAAATAGAAATGAGGGGCTAAATTGGCCGAGTTGTAATTTCAAAAAACGATGACAACTTTGAACAATAATGAAAGCTCGATGAATGCCTACGATGATGAAAACAGGACCTTATAGGTTGTTCTTTTACGCCAGCGATAATGATGAACCTTTGCATATTCATATTGAACGCGATGATAAGGTTGCTAAATTTTGGATAGACCCGATCAGGCTTCAAAAAAGCGGTGGATTCAATCGACATGAGATCACCCGGATTCATAAACTGATTGAGGAAAACAGTTCAAAAATTGAGGAGGTCTGGAATGAGTATTTCAATCATTGAGACGGCGGCGCCATACGCCCTTGACGTCACCATCACTGACGATACCTTGAGCGTTGAACTGTCAGACGGACGCACAATAGCTGCGCCTCTCGAATGGTATCCCAGGCTTCTTCATGGGTCTGATAAAGAAAGGAACAATTGGAGACTCATTGGCCGGGGCGAAGGAATACACTGGCCCGACCTGGATGAGGATATCAGCGTCGCGGGTTTATTAGCAGGCAAGCCTTCAGGAGAGAGCCAGAAATCTTTTAAGAAATGGCTGAATAATCGAGAATCGAACTAGTCGCTGATCGTAAATTCACCCCTCTTCGAATTGTATTTATTTTTCAACGGATATGCCGATATTGAAAATGCGTTCCCATTGCTGTACCAAAGCGAGGGCTACAACTCCACGGGATCGACGACCTTTGAGTTCTCGCAAAAAGAGTATGACGGCGGCATTGGCCTGTACTATCTCGGCGCGAGGTACTACAAGCCGAGGATTGGGCGGTGGTTGGCGGCGGGGCAGGGATTTAGTCCGTATCTGTATTACGGCGACAACCCGATGACGTTTGTTGGTCCCGAGTAAAGGCATTGCGCCCCCCGGATTATCAAGCCGAGCAGAGTCGAAGAATATCTCGCCGAGCGGAGTCGAGGCGCCAATGTCAAGCTGAGCGCAGTCAAAGCCTGATTTTGCTAAGTTTTTTCTACAAGTTTACCCGAAACATATTTATGAATAATACTTGAAATCAAAGTTTGGTATGGTATTCCCTCTTCCAATGATTTTATCTTGATATCAATAAAATCTTTTTCAGACATTCGAATATTTATCCTCCTTTTTTTTAAAGAGGCCTTTGCATATTGAGCATATTCCTCCTTTTTTTCCTGCAGATTATCCACCGATCTCCATTCACCTCTTTCAAAAGATTTCAGAACTTCTTTTTCATAATCATCAAATTTATTCATTTGTACCACCTTTATATTTTTTTGTTGCCTTTCTACTCGGTATTATTGTTTTTAGAAATATTTTCTCTTCATCTTCAACAAAGGGAACCAGGTAAACATAATTGTCATAAAGAATTATAAATATTTTTTGGTCGGGATATTTATTCTCGTTTGGATGCCTTAAAATATCCAAGACTTGTTTCGTTTCGATCAAATAAGAAACGACTTCAAAAGAGATATTTCGCTCATTCTTCAGTTGTTTGTTTTTTTCTTTATTCCAAATGATATGCTTCATAAATATATTATACAATAATGTGTGCCTTTTGTCAACACATTTCTTGTAAAAAGCAATTGGCTGGCGCTCATGGCACTTTGGCGGGACAGGGATATCCTTCGTATCTGTGTTACGGCAACAATCCGATGATGTTTGTTTGTCTCGCGTAAAGGCATTCCGGCCAACGAATTGTCACGCTGAGCGCAGTCGAATAATGTCATGCCGAGCGTAGTCGAGGGCTATAAATTCGTCTACCGGGATCAAATAAACAGCACGCGCCAGATGAGCCATTCGAACGTCGTGCGCGATTACTACCCCTACGGCGAAACCTACAACTCCACGGGATCGACGACCTTTGAGTTCTCGCAAAAAGAGTATGACGGCGGCTCCAATGATGTTTTCAACCCGCTCCCTGGCTATGCAAGGAGCCCGGGCTATTACGGCCCGCCAAACGTCGGCGGCGGATTAGGTGGAAGAACACACCTCAAGAGATTGTCGAAAAACCCCGTGTTTGGTGCATCTTGATTTTAAAGCGGTTACGACACCCGGTGTCCTTCGGACAACCGGGGTCGCTCACTCTCCAAAGGTGGGTCGCATGTTTCATCGATTGCCTCCACTGCCGGCTCGCGACGCCGAGCGTCGCGCAGGCATTCCCACGCGGGAGCGGCAACAGCACTCGGCAGATTAGCCACTCGAACGCCGTATAGCATTTTAGAGGAAACGAACGTCGGCAAGCTCCACGTCCACAAATGGCCGACGCTTTACCTCATCAGAATAATCTTTTGCGTTTCCACATAGTCGTCCATCGTCGCCCGCAAGACATACAGGCCGCTGGGGACGCTGTCCGCGTTCCATGTCAACCTGTGCATCCCGCTCTCCAGGGTCCCCTGTTGCAGCACGCTCACCTGCTCCCCGTTTATGTTGTAAACGCGTACACTGACAAAGGCGCGATGCGTCAATTCGAACTGCAGCGTCACAGCCGAGTTAAAAGGGTTTGGATATGCCGACCGGAGAATGGCCGTGCGTGTTTGAACAGCCGATCGTTCATCCGCAACGCCGGCCGGATAATTGGCCTGGAATGAAAACGCATCGGACCATTCGCCTTGAACGAGATTGTTCGCCGCGCGCACTCGCCACCAATAATTTTGCCCGGCTTCAACCCGGGTCGGCGCGTAGGTGGTGTCGGTGTAGACAGTCGCCTCCTCGATGTTTTCTGAAAAATCCATTTGTTGGGAAACCTGGATTCGATAGAAAAGCGCGCCGCGAACCGGATGCCAGGCCAACAGGGGAGGAACGGGCGCCGTCCTGTCGCCGTCCGGCGGCAAAGCCAAATCGGTTTTTGCCAGGGCATCGGTCTGGTAGATGACGCGTCCCAGGCCCGCCTCGTCAAGCTGGTCGTAAATGCCAATATCGGGGTCGACATAGCCCCAGCCGTTGTTCAAGGCGAAAACATCGATCGTCGTATCTTCCATCTTTAGGTCATACAAGGCGCTGCCGGAAAACACATTGAGCCCGGCGCCGCCGTGAACTCCGCCGCCCAGATCAAAGCCCTCATAGTTGAACTGGTAAAGGCGAACGCCGCCGATTTCACAATTTTGAAAAATATTCTTTTCAATCCTTGCGCGGTTGCTGCCGTTAATGCTGCCGTAAACGGAAATGCCCCAGGGTACGCCTTCAAATACATTGTCAGATGCGACCAAGTCGACATAAGGCCCATTGACGCCAATGCCGGTGTGATTGTCCGCATTGGCGGGTTGGCCGCCCGGCTCTCGATACAACAGACTATGCGCGACCACCAGTTTCGAATAACCGTAGCTGCGAATGCAATCGCCCCAGCTCAGGGCGGAAGCTCGCAGGGTGCAACTGTCGATGGTCACGGTTTTTACCTCGGTCATGCCATCCGGGGCATCGATATTAATGATATGATCGATATTTCCTTCAAGGTGAGTCAAGCGGCGCACCTCCGCATCGGCGCCCATAAGATCCAAGCCGATGTCGCATTGAAAATAATCGATGCCCGGACTGAGGGCCACGTCTTCAATTCGACAGCTCCCGCCCCTGACCTCGATCATGTAATTTCGAAGCATTCGCAGTTGAACGTGCTGCAGCGTCAACTGCGTCTCTTCCGCCCGCAGGCCGACGGGCGAGGGTCCGCCTTCATGAAAGTCTCCATTAAAAAATCCGCCGTTAATCTCCAGATGGCGCAGCGCAACAGTCCCCCCGCGTATGGACACAATGGGAGATGTTTCGGAACTGTCCGATATGATGCAGGTTTCCTGTCCCGCGCCGATAAGAGAGAGGGATTTATCAATCGTTAAGCGCTCGTTGTAGACGCCGGCCTCGATGCGAATGGTATCGCCGTCGCTCGCCGCGTCAATGGCTGATTGTATACCGGCGAAATCGGCAGGCACATAAAGCACGCCGCCATAGAGTCGAGCCGAAAATACACAGAGAATTGCCAGGTATAATAGCCGCTTTGTCATCATTTGATCCTTTCTATTTCCAGTCAATGGCAAACAAGTACAACGTGGCGCCATGAGAATTCGCGTTCATTTGCGAAATTAGCGGTTCAATTTCATTCCCGGTACGGAATGAGGAGCAACTCCCTCTGCGGCTCGGATAAAAACTCGCACCCGTCTTTGGTCACCACGACGATCTCCTCAATCGTGGCGATGCCATAGCCCTCGACGGTCAGGCGCGGTTCGATGGTGTACACCTGCCCCTCCTCGACCACGGAAAAGGGCAAATCCTTGTAGCGATCCCATTTCGGGCAAAGCAGCGCGGCGCCGTCGTGCGCCTGGCGGCCGACCTGGTGCCCGAGGCCGTGCGGATATTCTTCATAACCCGCCTCGACGATGTAATTGCGCGCCACGGCGTCCACTTCCCAGCCGCGCATACCCGGCTTGAGCGCCGCCGCCGCTTTGTGCACGGCGTTGTAGATGGTTTCAAAGCCGCGCTGCACCTCCGGCGGGGCCTCCGTTTCATCCCGGCGTAAAAAATACCAGGTGCGCTGCAGATCGGAGACATAGCCGTTTTTACGCACGCCAAAGTCGATGTTCATAATGTGGCCGGGTTGAATTTTACGCTGCGTCGGGCCGGCATGCGCGCCGGCGGTGTCCGGGCCGCTGAACACAGCCGGGCAATGGGCCTCGTCCCAGGCAAAGCCGAGGCCGCGCTTTTTCACCTCGTTGCGGATGAATTCGGCCACATCCTGCTCGCTCAGCCCGATATGCACCCACTCGGTGACCATGTCAAAAATATCCAGCGTCTCATCAATCGCATCTTTGATGTATTGCCGCTCGGTGGACGATTTGCGGCCGCGCAAGGCGGAGATGATTTCTTCACTGGAAACCAGCCGCTCCAGGTATGGCGTCCCCTGCAAATAGTTTGTCAGAATGAGATACATGCCATGCGACAGCCCGTCGGACATGACGTCGTTCAAGCTGTAATTTATGGCGATTTTGGCGGGATCATATTTTTGCAGGCTGTGCAGCAGTTCGTCCTTGATCGAATCCACATAGCCGATGATCCGGTAATCCGCATGATCCTTGATATTCTGACTGTCCAGGCTGCCGACGATGGCCACGGCGTCGCCGCCGGCGGTGATGATGAAAGCGCTCTCCCAGGTGCAGGAGGTTCCGAGGATCAAATCCAGGGCCGGATCCGGAGTGGAGGTCGACTCGCGCACAAAAGTGAGCCACAGATCGATCCCTTTTTCGCGACAAATTTCGGCTGCTTGTTTTAATTTTTCATTTATCATGGCGGCGCCCCGTTAAATAAAATATCTGTTCATCGTTTTTATCATTCGACTCCTGGCAACCTAACCCGAACAAGCCGGAAATTCCAAATCCCAAAACCCAACTGTCAGATCTAACTTTTGCCAGATTTAGTCAAAAATCAATTTTTAAGACACTAAAGAATATAAGCAAATGCGGTAAAAACATAAAGGGATAAAAAAAGAAACGGCGGACCCGGAGGCCCGCCATTCCCAGGTGGTTGCTGCAGGAGGGAGGCTACACATACAACCACCTTGACACTTTGCTCAAAACATACCTAAAAAACATCAAATCATTTTGCAAAATTCCCCTCAATTTTTGCGGCGATTTCGAACATTTTTTACAGTGGAATAGGTTAACAGTTTACGGCGGGAAATTATTTCCACCCGGGGAAAAAGAACCGTTTACATATTTGATCGTTGTCGTTTCATCGAGTCTCGGCGACGTTTAGTTCAGCCGATCTTTCATTCTCTCCAGAAAGGCAAACGGCACCGGCAGAGCGCCCAGCATAACCATGCCGTCCCTTCCGCCGTGACAGTCGGAGCCGCCGGACTCCAAAAGACCATATTGTTTTGCCACCCTGCGAAAATAATGTTGAAGGTCGCTGTTATGTTTCGGATGAATGGTCTCCAGACCGTCCAAACCGTAGGAGACCAGCTTTTTCAGCGCCTCCTCGCAGCAGTCGATGGTCGCCGGATGGGCAATGAACGCCAGGCCGCCGGCGTCCTTGATCATCTCCACAGCTTTTTTCGGTTCGATGGACAGCTTTGGAATGTCCGCCGGTTTGTCTTCGCCGAGATATTTTTGAAAAGCCTCGTACGAGGAAAAAACGTACCCCTCCTCCACCAGCACTTCGGCGATGTGCGGTCGGCCGATGGGCGAGCCGTTCGCCTTGTCGGCGACCAGCTCGTAAGAAATGTCCACCCCCTGCCGGCGCAGCACATTGACGATTTTGCGCGCGCGCGCCTCCCGCGAATCCATCAGCATTTGAGTATATTGCCGGATCGGTCCGCTCTGTGCGTCGATAAAATAGCCCAAAAGATGCACCTCGCAGTCCTTGCAGGTGATGCTGATTTCGATGCCGGAAATGACCTCGATGCCGTATTGAGGGCCGAGTTCGGCGGCAATCGCCGAGGCCGCCACGGTATCATGATCGGTGATGGAAATGGCCTTTAGACGGCGCTCCCTGGCCACCTCGATTATTTTTTGCGGTGAAAAAAGGCCGTCCGAATAGTTGGAATGAATGTGCAGATCAATATATGATCCATTCTCATTTGCGTCGTCATTTCGGTTCATGGCGCTCAACATTCCGGACACGGTTAATCATCTTCATCCTCTTGTTGTTTTTTCTTTTTCACAACGGCGGCGGAGACAAAGATGCTTATTTCATAGAGTGCAATAAGCGGAAAGGCCAACATGAGTTGCGTCATAATATCCGGCGGCGTAAGCAAGGCCGCGGCAATAAAAATCGTCACAATGCCGAACCGCCGTTTGGAACGCAAAAACTCCGGCGTCAACAAGCCGATTTTCGACAGGAAAAACGACAACACCGGCAACTCAAAGACGACGCCGAAAACCAGGATAAGGGTCACCACAAAGCCGAGGTATTTTCCAATGGTGATCGTGGCCTCGAGGTATTCCGTTTGAAAGCCGAGCAAAAAGCGCATGGCAAAGGGAATGATGACCAGGTAGGCGAATGCGCCGCCGGCGACGAAACAAAAGACGGTGAAAAAGACAATGGGCGGCACCAGCTTGCGCTCCTTTTCCAGCAAACCGGGGACGACGAACCGCCAGAATTCGTAAGCGACATAGGGCATAGCCAAAACCAGGCCGGAAAAGATGGCCACCTTGATGTAGATCATGAATCCTTCCGTGGGCGACAGGTAGATCAGCTTTAAATCTTCCGGGCTGGGCATACGCAAGAAATTGATAATATGCTTGCTGAAAATGAAACTGACAATGGCGCCGAGCATGATGGCAATGAGGCTGCGCATAATCGTCCAGCGCAGTTCTTCAAGGTGATCGAGAAAAGGCAT
>JAJRST010000434.1 GCA_024278645.1 bacterium
AAAAAGATCGATCAAATCGCGACTGGCCTGCCAGTACAGCAGCGAGGAGAACAGCAGCTCGCCGGTCTTGGCAATGGTGTCGGTGAATCCGTAGGGCGAGTGGGGATTTTGCGGATCGATGTAAACCAGGCCGTCGGCGCTGCGCGGCGTATAGTCCATGGCGGCGACAAGTTTCGGCGCCACATCCCGAAAGAAATCCAGGTCGTCCGTCTTGCGGACATAGTCGGCCACGAGTTTGACCATGAACTGCGAATTGTCCGTCGGCGGATCGCCCAGCGGTCTGTCGACCGGCCCGGCGCTGTACACCGCCAGGCCGTCCGCCTGCACGCGATCGGGGATGCAGCCGTCCTCCCGCTGGCCGTTCAACAGATACAGAATGGCGTTTTTGATGTTTTCCGCCGGCAGTAGATGGCCGGCGTTTTCCACCATGTAGCCGAAATCGCGCGTCCACAGGGCGGCGTAATGGCCCTTGCCGTCCGGCGTGTACAGCAGCGTGCCGTCGTGCGCTTTGATGATGCAGCCGTCGAGCTGGCGTTTGGCTTCGCCGGCGAGCCATTGGCAGTCATTGGGGGAAACGAGGGGACTGTTTTTTGAACAAGAAAGGAACAAAATTAAAACAATAAAAATCGTTAATTTCATTGGGGATCTCCGTAAAGGTTCTCTTGCACTTTTGAATAATAGCATTTAATTCCTGAAAAGTCAAGAGTACGGGGCGAGTTTATGAGCCTCCTGTCTTTGATTGCTCTTGATTTTGACTGGAAAATTGGTTAATTATAAACTGTTGGCGTGGCTGACGCCTCGAGGCGTCAGCCGCTTGAAACTCTCATTCGATTTGGGGATCAAAATGAAAAAGATGCTGCTTTTTTTGTTTGTCGGCTTTATGCTCGTTTCGCTCTCGTGCACAAAAAAGTCGACCGACACGCAAAATGACGACCAAAAGACCGAGTGGCCGTTCGAGCCGCCATCCGACGAGCCGCTGGATGCTTTCGAAATGAACGCTAAAATCGGCCGCGGCCTTAATTTGGGCAACGCCCTGGAGGCGACGAAAGAAGGGGATTGGGGCATGGTGATCAAGGATGAATATTTGAAGATAATTGCCGACGCCGGATTCAATTCGATCCGCCTGCCCGTCACCTGGTCGACGCGAACCGCGAAAACCTCTCCCTATACCATTGATGCAAAGTTTTTTGAACGAGTGGACCATATTGTTCAGACCGCCCTGGGATTGGGCCTGACCGTCATTTTGAACAATCACCACTTTGACGAGCTGAACGAGAATCCCACGGCCAACCGCCAGTGGCTGTTGAAAATATGGGAGCAGGTAGCAGAGCATTATAAGGATTATCCCGACAACCTGTTTTTCGAAATCCTGAACGAACCGCACGGCGCCTTTAACTCGAACGCGCCGCTGTGGAATGAAATGGCCGCCGAGGCCCTGCGCATCATTCGTAAAGACAATCCCTGGCGCATGGTCGTCATTGGTCCGATTCGATGGAACAGCATTCACACGCTCAGTACCTTGGAACTGCCGCAAGACGACCGCGGCATTATTGTCACTTTTCATTATTACGATCCGTTTCAATTTACACACCAGGGCGCATCCTGGGTGGGAGAGCACTCCAACCAATGGTTGGGCACAACATGGGGCGGTTCGCCGGATGAGCGAAAAGAGGTGAGCGATGCCTTTGACGCCGCCGTGCAATGGGCGCAGGAGCATAATCGTCCGCTGTTTCTGGGCGAGTTTGGCGCTTATGAAAAAGCCGATATGAATTCCCGCTACCGCTGGACAGAGTTTGTCGCGCGTACGGCTGAAAAACGCAACATCTCCTGGACCTATTGGGAGTTTGGCGCCGGCTTTGGCGTTTATGACCGCGATAAAGGAGAATGGCGGCCGCTGCTGCTCAAGGCGCTTATACCGTCGTAATTTTTCCGGGGGGATTATTCACTTTGTATTGTCCTCCTTTGAATGAAAAAAAGAGGGGTTGTTCATGGCGGACATATTACTCAAGATCGAAGGCGACGACGCAGCGGAAGTGCTGAAATATCTGGAAAAGCTTTTCAAAAAGACGTTTGGATCGGATTTTGTGTTCCCCGGCCTGTCGGCGAGCGGCGGCATCTTGAACACGCTGGCGACGACGACGCTGGTCGTCGCCATTCCGGTCATACTTGCGCAACCGCGGGGAATTTTTCAGCAGCTCAAATCGCAAAATCGGCAGGATGCCTTTATCCGGTTTTTACAAAAACTGCAACAAAACTACAATGTGGATTTTACAATCACGACGCCCGGGGGCGAAAAGGTTAATCTTGCCGACATGACCGATGAGGAAATACGAATGATGTTCCAGGGGTGACTATAGCGGCGACTCGGAAAATATTGTGCAATTTCCGGCGTTCGGCGCTTTTTTGACCTCAACTTGATGTGCTCTTAAGGCAATATATATTAATGGGTTACGATGTCTCATGAATTGCGGCGATGGATTCTGAACAATCGTAGAATGGCCTTCCGCATCAGTACAGAACACAATGGCGCGATGTGCTGTAACTCTTTATAAAACAAGGCGCAAAAAGAAGGCGGTTTGTTTATGTATTGACAAGTTTGGCACACCGATTGTATAAGCACAAGTAGCCTCAAAACCCCTCTACTCTCTTTTACGCCGTTGGCCATTTGCGCTCTAGCAAATGGCCATCTTTTTTTCCCCCTTGCAAAGAATCACTTGATTGTATCCATAGATTTCATTATAATTTTCTTCGATAATCAAACAATAAAATTAGCTCATGGAGGTTGGTTCCACCATAATTATTAAGCAATAAACGCAACTGTTAAAGGAGGCAGCTATGAACGTTGTGAAACTTTTAATCATTGTGGTATTATTGTCAACTTTTTGCATCCTCTCCAACTCCTCCGCCGCATCGCTTGCAAAGGGCATCACAATCGGCGACTGGTTGAACGCCGACGAGTACTACCACATTCAAACCACCCTCTACCAAAAATCCGATTTCGAAAATATTAAATCACTGGGCGCCGACCATGTCAGATTAGCGGTCAATTTTAACACCTCCGCTACGGTTTCACCGGACTATGACTTGAGCCCGGTGCATTATGCCTGTCTCGACAAAGCCTTGCAGTGGGCCGACGAGGTCGGACTTTCCGTGGTCATTGTCAATGACGAAGAGGAAATCACCGACGGCACTGCCGACGCCATAAAGGAGCGCTTGGTGGCCGCATGGAAAAATGTCGCTTCTCGCTATGCAACAATGGGCGACTTTATCGCCTATGAGCTCTTTGATGCGCCCGGCGAACTCATTTCCGCGGAAACCTGGAACGGCGTCGCCGCGGATATTATCGCCGGCATTCGTGAAGTGGATGCCACGCATACGATCATCGTCGGCGCGGTCGATGTTTACTCCGTGGACCAGTTGGCCAACCTCGCCACCTTTGACGACTCTAATATCGTTTATGCCTTTCATTTCTTTGAACCGCTTTTGTTCACTTTTCAGGGATTCTCCTTCAACGACGTTGAGTACAACACAGTCGACGTGCCCTTTCCCTATGACGCCGGAAGAATGCCGGAGATGGCGGCGGGCGGCGACGGCGCCGATATTGCCGAGGCCGCTTATAATGCCTATCCCGAGCAGGGCAACGTGGAGTGGGTGAAAAGTCGCCTGGACATCGCCGCCCAGGTTGCGGCGGAAAAGGGCGTCGCCGTCTATTGCGCCGGCTTTGCCACGCACATTGGCAGCAACTGGGATTGGGGCAAAGGCATGGGCTGGTATGTGTCGCAACCGGATCGCATCGCCTGGCTCGAGGCCGTGCGCGGTC
>JAJRST010000027.1 GCA_024278645.1 bacterium
CGCGAACGCGTTCGGCAAATTAAGGAGAAAGCATTGAGACGATTGCGACATCGCTCGCGTCTCGATCCTCTGCGAAAATATCTTGGTTAAACGCTCGGCCCTCGCATTTATTATGCGAGGGCTTTTTATTGATCCTTTCCGCCTGCAACCGCAAAGGTGAATGGCTATACTTTTTATTTTTTATCAAAACCCTTCAAATAGTTAGCTTGCGATGACCGATCAACAATGGCAAAATCTCCTCGATGTTGTCAGTGGCAAAGCATCATTGCCGGCGGCTGCTTTTATCATCGACAGTCCCTGGCTGCCCGGCTGGGTGGGCGCATCGACGCTGGATTACTACACATCCGATGAATTGTGGCTGACCGCCAATGAAAAAGCCATGCACATGTTCCCGGACGCCATCTTCCTGCCCGGTTTTTGGTCAGAGTACGGCATGTGCACCGAACCTTCCGCCTTTGGCGCGCGACTGACCTGGTCCGAGAACAATCTTCCTCATGCCCATAAAATTATTTATGCAACGGACGATATTTTAAACATCCCGACGCCGAATGTAAAGACGGACGGGCTTTTGCCTTTTGTCATCAATCGTCTGAAAAAGAACGAAACGGCCATTCGGAGCATGGGGCACGAGATTCGCTTTGCCGTGGCGCGCGGGCCGTTAAACATCGCGTCTTTTTTAATGGGAACGACCGAGCTATTGATGGCCCTGGTCATGAATCCCGACAAAGTACATACATTGCTGGAAAAGATCACCCTTTTCACCATCGACTGGCTGCAATATCAAAAAGAGTGTTTTCCATCCATCGACGGCATTATGATTCTCGATGACATTGTCGGCTTTATCGGCGACGATGATTTTCGAAATTTTGCGCTTTTGTATCTCAAACGCATCTTTTCCAGCTTTGAGGCAAACGTGCGGCTATTTCACAACGACGCCCCCGGTCTGATCTGCGCGCCTTACCTGAATGAAATCGGCGTCAATATTTTTAATTTTTCCTACAGCCATTCCATGCCGGAAATGCGAAAGGCCGTTGGAGAAAAGGTGACGCTTCTGGGCAACCTCCCGCCCCGCGACGTGCTGGCCGCCGGGACGCCGGCACAGGTGCGCGCCGCTGTTGAAAAGATGGTCTCCTCGATTGACGATCATGCAAGAATCCTTTGGTCCTGCGGCGGCGGCATGCCGCAGGATGTGAGCAGCGAGAATATTCGCGCTTTTATCGACGCCGTTCATAGTCGCTGAAATGGTCGGCGGCTGAAATTGTTAAATAATTGCTTTGCCACATTCAAAAGTTTGCTTGGTTTTAAACCGCCGAGGGCGCAAAGAGCGCAGAGACGCACGGGTTTTATCCAAAATGAAAAAGTCATTGCGAACACTCCCATTAAAGTAATCTTGCTGAAGGAAAAGGAAATAACGCCTGGGTAAGAGATCGCTTCCGTCCCCATGGGAAACGTGATGAAATCTCCATGGAAAAACGAATGACCGCAGTCGGGGATGTCTTTTAGTCGGGAGGGACGCCTTGACGGCGACTCTGCCTGGAAGGGAGAACATGCAGAAAATTATTATCTTTTTTCTACTGGCGTCGCCGTTGTTTCTATTTGGCGGCGAAAAAGTTATTGCGCGCATCGAGGCGGATGCCGGGGCGTTCGACCGACGGGATACACCGCTTTCGGCGCCCCTGGACGGAATTGTGGTGCGCATCGCTGACGGGCAACTGAAATTATACGAAACCACAAACGGCGCGCGCATCGAAACGCCCTGTCAGTTACAGGACGACTTTGCTCCACGCCTGTTCTGGATTCTCGACGGCGAGACCAAAGCCGGCGCCGTTCGCCGCTATGAACTTGTGCTCACCGACTCTTTTCACATCGAGACGCCGATAAAAATAGTGCGCGATGAACGCACGTTGATCGTGCAGAAAAACGGCGTCAATGTGTTGCAGTACAACAGCGCCGCCGTCTATCCGCCCGACGGCGTAGCCGACATCTACAAGCGCAGCGCTTTCATCCATCCCCTGTGGTCGCCGCGCGGCAATGTGTTGACGCGCATTCAGCCGCCGGATCATTATCACCATTACGGCCTGTGGGGGCCGTGGACGAAAACCGTGATCGACGGCCGCGAAGTGGATTTCTGGAATCTCGGCAAGGGCCGGGGCACGGTGCGTTTTGCCGGACTTCAAGCCATCGTCGAGGGCGCGGTGTTTTCCGAATTTAAAGCGATGCAGGAACACGTCGATTTCGGCGCCCGGGGCGCCGACAAGACCGCGCTCGCCGAACTGTTGCACGTTCGCATCTGGAACATCGACGCCGGTTTCTGGTTGCTGGATTATACGACGCGGCTCAATTGCGCCGTCGACTCGCTTTTGCTGCACGCCTACCGTTATGGCGGCGGCATCGGTTTTCGCGCGGTTGACTCGTGGAGCAATGAAAATGTTCGCGTGCTCACCTCCGAAGGCAAGAGGCGCAAAGACGCCGACGGTACAAAAGCGCGCTGGTGCGACGTCAGCGGCGGCAACAGCGCCGGCGAGCGTTCCGGGATTGTGTTTATGAGCCACCCCTCGAATCGCGAGCACCCGGAGCCCATGCGCGTGTGGCCGGAAAGCGCCAACGAGGGCCGCGGCGATATGTTTTTCGAGTTTTGTCCGATCCGCCACAAAAGCTGGATGCTGCGCGCCGGTCGGGATTACGCGCTCAGATACCGTCTGCTCATCTATGACGGCGAGGTGGATGCCCAGGCGGCGGAGCGCGCCTGGAGAGATTTTGCGCATCCACCGCAGGTTCGAGTTGTTGCATTGCAAAAGTAGTTGAAAACATCAGAGCAAATATAATCTATCAAGGAGTTGCCATGAGCAAGTTATTCGTTATTTTTATCATGATAGTCATGACTGTTTCCGTGGCCATAGGCAAGACAAAAAAGCATGTGCTGATCTATACAAAAAACGAGGTCGGCGAAGGCAAGTATATTCACGATAACATTGCCGCGAGCGTGGCGGCATTGCAAAAGATCTGCGCCGAGAACGACATCGCCAGCGACGTCTCGGACGATCCAGCGCTTTTTACCCCCGAGAATCTAAAGAAATATAACGCCATCATTTTTTCCAACACCAACAACAAGGCTTTTGACACGCAGGCGCAGCGGGACGCCTTTCAGCAGTTCATTCGCGGCGGCGGCGGCTTTATGGGCATCCATTCGGCGTGCGCTTCGGAGCGCGACTGGCCGTGGTTCTGGGCGATGATCGGCGGCAAGTTCGTGCGTCATCCCAAGTTGCAGGAGTTCGATATCAAGGTGATCGACGCGGATCATCCCGCAACCGCGCACCTGGGAGAGGTGTGGCGTTGGGAGGACGAGTGCTATCTCACCGATCATCTGAACCCCGATTTTCATGTGTTGCTGGCGGCGGACCTGACGACCGTTGAAGACGACAAGCTGGACGAATACCCGGGAACGGTGTTCGGCTCGTTGTTCCCCCTGGCCTGGCATCATGAATTCGACGGCGGCCGCCAGTTTTATACGGCGCTGGGTCACAAGATTGAATATTATTCCGATCCGAATTTTGTAAAACATCTCCAGGGCGGGCTTTTGTGGGTGCTGGATAAAAAGTGAATGAATTCCCCACGACCCGGGAAATTAAATATTTTAAATGATGACTTGCGCTTTTTCCGATTCCGTCATGCAATCATTTTGTCCATAATTATTTTGTCATTTCGATAACTTGACAACGCCCTGGTTCCGACCGCCGGGGCGTTTTTTTGTTGAATCCTCTCCTGTAACAATCCTCAAATTGCCGCGTATAGTGCTGTTGAAATCACTTCCGATAATGCCAAATTCTATCATATATCTCTAAACACAGGAGGAATCGAGTCGATGAAGCGCAAATCAAAGAAACGCTTTATTTGGATTGGGGGCGCGGTGATCATCGCTCTTGTGGCTGTGGGCATGGTTATGTCAAAGAGCAACAAAAAAGACGAGAACGGCAGGCGGACGATCAAGGTGGAGCGGAAGACCATTGTCGAAAAAGCGCTCGCCGTCGGCTCGATCGAGCCGTTGAACGAGATAGCCGTGAAATCCAAAGTGTCCGGCGTTGTCGGCAGGATGTTCGTCGAATCGGGAGACTTTGTGGAACAGGGGACAATCGTCGTTGAGGTCAGGCCGGATCCAACGCCTCTCGAATTGGTGCAGGCCAC